>NZ_RZRO01000040.1:0-52625 GCF_003997975.1 Mesorhizobium sp. M7A.F.Ca.US.005.03.1.1 | reverse complement strand
AGGCGAGGGGCGACACTCGGACATTGGGTGACCGGCGGCGACATCGCCGCGCGCATCGTCTGGGCGCAAGACATCGTACACGGCAAGGCGATCAGGGATGCGATCCGGCTGATCACCGATCTGGTTGGCACCGGCGTCGCCAGCCAGGAATCCGTTCCGGCGGCCTTCGCCGTGCTGGAAGTCGCGCGTGGCGACCCATGGCAAGCAGCCGTCATCAGCGCCAATCTCGGCGGCGACACCGATACGATCGGCGCCATCGCTGCCGGCATGGCCGGCGCCTGCAGCGGTTTTTCCCGATTGCCGCAACAGCATATCGCCCGGCTTGTCGGCCTCGACATGTCGGAGGTTCGCGCGCTCGCCGCCGATCTCGTGGCAGCAAGGATGGCGAAAATCGGTTCCGGCAAGGACGCGGCGGAATGAGCGGCCGTCTCGTCCATGTCGGCAGTGCCGTGGTCGACTATGTCTACCGCATCGACGCCCTGCCGGCGCCCGGCATGGAAAAGACGGCATCGAGCTTTGCCCAGGTCGCCGGCGGCGGCTTCAACATGATGGTGGCGGCCAGCCGCACCGGCATGCAGGTGGTGTTCGGCGGCCAACTCGGCAGCGGGCCCAATGGCGATTTCCTGCGCGCTGCGTTCATAGCCGAGGGTATCGAGACACTGACGCCGCCATCGCCCGTGATGGACAGCGGCAACTGCGTCGCCATGATTTCGAGCGACGCCGAACGCACCTTCGTGTCGTGGCCTGGTGCGGAGAGCGTTCTCAGCCTCGACATGATGGCGCCGGTCGCGGTGGCACCGGGTGACTGGGTGTTCACCTCCGGCTACACGCTGAGCTACCCCAAGAGTCGCGATGCGCTCACTGATTGGATCGAGGCGCTGCCGACAGGTATTCCCTTCGTCTTCGACCCGACGCCGGTCATCACGGACATTCCGCGTCCCATCCTGTCGCGGGTGCTTGCCCGCACCACATGGCTGAGCTGCAACACGACGGAAGCCGCCGAGATTGCCGGCCCAGGCGATGTCGAGGGCCTCGCGGTACGGCTGCTGGGCGACCACTGCCCGAAAGCAGCGGGCGTGGTCATCCGCTCCGGGGCAAAGGGTTGCCATATCAGGTTGGCCGACGGCACGGCGCAGACCGTTGCCGGCTTCAAGGTCACCGCCATCGACACCAATGGCGCCGGCGACACCCATATCGGTGCTTTCGTCAGCGCGCTGGCGCGCGGCATCCCGCCCTTCGAGGCAGCGCGCTATGCCAATGCGGCAGCGGCCATATCGGTCACCCGCCATGGCGGCTCGTCGGCGCCGACCGACCACCAAATCCAGACATTCCTGAGCCATGCCGCCGATCCGTCGGGAGCAGGCCGGACACAGAAGGCCAATGCATAACAGCTGGAAAGCCTGACAAGCCCGGGAACCGGGCAAACCCACAGAGAGGAACCAACCATGCGCATGCCCGACTTGACTGCTCTGCTGACGGCGACTGCCGTCTTTACCTCCGCACTCGCGTTCGCCGCCAAGGCTGACGAAGTGCATGTGCTCAACTGGAAGGGATACGGCGCCGACGAACCATGGGCGGTGGAGGCTTTCGAAAAAGCGACCGGCAACAAGGTCGTCAACGACTTCTTCAATTCCGAACAGGAAATGCTGACCAAGATCCGGACCAATCCCGGTCTCTACGACGTGGTCATGATCAATGCCGCCTTCAACGACCAGGCGATGGACGGCAAACTGATCCAGCCGATCGACGTCTCCAAATTGCCGAACTACGCCGACATCAGCAAGGACAAGGCGGGATCGCCGATGCTCGTCCATGACGGCAAGGTCTATGGCGTGCCGTGGGTGTGGGGCCTCACCGCGCTCGCGATCAACGACAAATCCTTCGACAAGCCGCCGACGAGCATCGCCGAGATGTGGGATGCCGCCCATAAGGGCCGCGTCGTCATTCGCGACGATGCCGTCGAAGCGGTGCAGTTCGGCGCCATCGCAACGGGCCAGAACATCAACGACATCAAGGATATGGATGCGGTCAAGGCGAAGCTCACCTCGCTGATGCCGCAGATCAAGACCTTCTGGAGTTCGGAGAACGACTGGAACCAGATGGTCGCCTCCAACCAGATCGACATCGGCACCTACTGGAGCGGCTCGGCCGATCGCGCCAAGACGCATTTCAAATTGCCGGTCTCTCTGGTCGTGCCGCAGGAGGGTGCCGTCGCCTGGCTCGACGCGTTTTCCATTCCGGTCGGCGCCAAGAACGTCGCCGGCGCCGAGGCTTTCATCAACTACATGATCGACCCGAAATTCTACGTCGAATGGGTCACCAAGGTCGGTGCTCCTGTCTCCGCCAACACCAAGGCGGTGGAAGCGCTGCCCGAGGATGCCTTCAACCGCAAGGTCATGGGCGACCCCGAGGTGGCCAAACGCATCCAGTTCCAGGCGCCGATCACCGATGCCCAGCGCGAAGCCTATCTGGCGCTGTGGCAGCAGTTGAAGGTCGACGTGAAATAGAGCCAACATCCCGGCCAGCCGGCGGTTCGCGCCGGCTGGCGTTTCAATCCTGGGGGAGGGTATCATGGCAGCTGCGACAGCGTCGCGAAGCGGGCTGAGATCGGCATTGCCGCTGCTGGCGCCAGCCTATCTCTGGCTGACGGTGGCGATCTTCCTGCCGCTCTCGGCCATGGTCTTTTTCTCGTTCATGACCGAGCTGCCGCTGTCGGGAAAGCCGTGGACATTCACCCTTGGCAACTATGCCACCTTCTTCTCGCAAAGCCTCTATCTGACACTGCTGCTGGCCTCGCTGCGGCTTGGCCTCGAAGTGACGCTGTGGTGCGTCGTCATCGGCTATCCCGCCGCTTACGTGCTCGCCAAAGTGCTGAAGGGGCGCAGCCGCGAGGCGATCTTCCTGCTCGTCATCTTGCCGTTCTGGTCGAACGGGCTGGTGCGCATCTTTTCCTGGGCGATGGTTTTGCGCGAGGGCGGCATTCTCGACACCGCGCTCAACGCCGTGCTGCCGTTCAAGATCAACATCGACCTGATGTATTCCTATCCAGCCGTCATCATCGGGCTGGTGCATTCCTACGTGCCTTACATGGTGCTGACCTGCTATCTCACGCTGCAGGCGATCGATGACTCCCTGATTGAGGCCGGGCGTTCGCTTGGCGCTTCACGGCTACAGGTGCTGAAGCGGGTGATCATCCCGCTGTCGATGCCCGGATTGGTCGCGGGTGCGGCCCTGATCTTCGTCCCCGTCGTCGGCTCGTTCATGGAGCCGCGCATCCTCGGCGGTCGCACCGGCACCTTCTACGGCACGGTCATCGAGGACCAGTTCGTCGCCGTGTTCAACTGGCCGCTCGGTGCCGCGCTTTCCTTCATCCTGCTGGCCGTGGTGCTGGTCATCCTGGCGGTGGCGTCGCCGGTGCTGCGGAGGGCCGCGTGATGGCGACGACCCCCGTCCTCGAATGGCTTGGCCGCTTCTACATCGGTCTGCTGCTCGCCTTCCTCTATCTGCCGATCATCATCATGGCGCTGATGTCGTTCAACGTCTCGCCCTTCTACCAATTGCCGTTCGAATGGACGACCGAATGGTACGCTTCGCTGTGGCAGAACGACCAGCTGATCGCCGCCACCTGGAACAGCGTCGAGATCGCCGTCATCACCACCGTCATCTGTGTCGTGCTCGGCTCGGCGGCATCGCTGGCGCTCTATCGCTATGAGTTTCGCGGCAAGAAATTCCTGCAGGCGCTGTTGTTTCCGCCGATCGCCATTCCGTGGCTGATCACCGGCACGGCGATGCTGATCTTCTTTTTCGGCGTCGGCATCGGTCGCGGGCTGCATGCGATCCTGCTTGGCCATGTCGCACTGGCGCTGCCCTATGTCATCGTCGTCGTCTCGGCCCGGCTGCAGACCTTCGCGCCGGAGCTGGAAGAGGCGGCACGCTCGCTCGGCGCCAACCAGTGGCAGGTAACGAGGCGCGTCACGCTGCCTTGGATCATGCCAGGCGTCATTGCCGGAGGGCTGTTTGCGTTTGCAGTGTCGTTCGACCAGTTCGTGGTGTCCTATTTCCTGGCGACGCCTGGGCAGACGACGCTGCCGGTGGAAATCTACGCCGCGATCCGCAAAGGATTCACGCCCGAGATCAATGCGGTCTCGACGATCATCATTGTCGTGTCGATGGCGCTGATGCTGCTCACGGCGCGGTTCTTCAAATTCGGCGGAGAGAAATAATGGCCGGCGTGCAGGTATCTGATGTCTCGCGCAGTTTCGGCGCACACAAGGCGCTGGACAATGTCTCCATCGATTTCGCCGATGGCGGATTCTACGCGCTGCTGGGGCCGTCGGGCAGCGGCAAGACCACGCTGCTGCGCCAGATTGCCGGTTTCGATTTTCCCGATTCGGGCCGCATCACCATCGGCGGCGAGAGCGTCGAGCGGGTGCCGGTCGAAAAGCGGCGCATCGGCATGGTGTTCCAGAACTATGCGCTGTTTCCCAATATGAGCGTCGCCGACAATGTCGCCTTCGGCCTGTCGGTGCGCGGCGAGGCCAAGGCGGTGATTGCAACGGAGGTGCAGCGCGCGCTCGATCTGGTGCAGCTCGGCAAGCTTGGTGGCCGCCGGCCGCACCAACTCTCCGGCGGGCAGCGGCAGCGTGTGGCTCTCGCCCGCGCTATCGTCACCAAGCCGCGCGTGCTGCTGCTCGACGAGCCGCTCGGCGCGCTCGACAAGGCGCTGCGCGTCGATATGCAGATCGAGCTCAAGCGCATCCAGCGCGAGATCGGCATCACCACCATCTTCGTCACGCACGACCAGGAAGAAGCGCTGACGATGAGCGACCGCATCGGCATATTGCGCGACGGCAGGCTGGTGCAGGAGGGGCCGCCGGAGGAGATCTATGACAGGCCGAAGAGCGAGTTCGCCGCCACCTTCCTCGGCGACGCCAACATTTTTCGCGGCGACAGCACGGGCGATGGCATCAGGCTTGCGGACGGAACGGCGATTGCCGCTGGTGTGGGTGCCAAGCTTGCCGCCGGCGCCAGGGCGAGCTGCGCCGTGCGGCCCGAACGCATCCGCATCGCCAGGGATGCCGGAGCACCGGATGGCAACGCCAACATGCTCAAGGGACAGGTTTCCAAGCGCATCTTCGCCGGTAGCAACAGCACCTATTTCGTCGAGCGTGCTGGTCAGACGTTGAAAGTGATTGTGCAGAATACCGGCATGGAACGGCTGGCAGAAGGTCAGGATGTCGTGCTGCGCTGGTCGCCTGAAAGCACGGTGTTGATCGCGGCGAACTGATCCTCACCGGGTCTTGCCAGACCGTCCGCAATCAGGGACAGCATAGACGGGCACGACCCGGAGCATACCGATGACCCTGGAACTGACTGCACGCGACCGATCCATGCTCGACGGCGAGCATGGCCTGTCAGCGGCTGCTGCCATGAAAATCCTGGTCGCCTTTTCCAACGCGATCGGCGCGGGCAGCCTGCTCGACATTGCCGGCGCCCATATCGACGGCTGTCTCTACCACGGCAAGGCCGGTCTCGACTTCGTCGAGCGGCTGGTCGAAGGCGGTGGCCGCGTGCAGGTGCCGACGACGCTCAATGTCGGTTCGTTCGATCTCATCCATCCCGGCATGGTGAAAATGCCGGCGGCGGAAGAGGTGCCGGCGCGCCGGCTGATGAAAGCGCATCTGGAGCTCGGCTGCCAGGCGACTTTCACTTGCGCGCCTTACCAGACGCGGTTCCGGCCAAGCTTTGGCCAACAGATCGCCTGGGGGGAATCCAACGCCATCGTCTTTGCCAATTCGGTGATCGGCGCGCGCACCAACCGCTATGGCGATTTCATCGATCTGTGCTGCGCCATGACCGGACGTGCGCCGGCCTGGGGGCTGCATCTGAGCGAGAACCGGCGCGGCCGGATCTTGTTCGAACTGGCCTTTGCCGACCCCGAGCCGAGCGACAGCCTGTTCGTCGGCATCGGACTTGTCATCGGGCAGGCGAGCGGCGACCGCATTCCGGTGATTGCCGGCCTGCCGCAACCGCGCGACGAGGATCAGCTGAAGGCGCTGGGGGCGGCGGCGGCAACGACCGGTGCTGTGGCGCTGTTCCATGCGGTCGGCATCACGCCGGAAGCGATGACGCTCGATGAGGCGTTCCAGGGTCATGCGCCTGACGAGACGATCCGCATTACCCGTGCCGATATCGACCATGCGCTGGCCAGGCTATCGAGCGTGCCGGATGGCGCGCCGCTGGCGGCCGTGTCGCTCGGCACGCCGCATTTTTCGCATGAGGAATGGATGCGACTGTTGCCGTTGCTGCGCGAGGCAGCACCGGGTAGGCGCATTCCGATCTATGTCAACACCGGCCGCGCGACGCTGACGCGATTGCAGGAGGAGGGCGCGCTGGCCGGTATGGAGGCGTTCGGCCTGATCCCGGTCGCCGATACCTGCACCTATGTCACATCGATCCTGGAACGCCTCGATGGCGTGGTGATGACCAATTCCGGCAAATGGGCGCACTACGCACCCGGCAATATCGGTGTGTCCGTCGCCTTCGCCGAGATGCGGGATTGCATCCGCTCTGCTGCGGCCGGGCATGTTGTGCGGAGCGCGTCATGACGCGACCGGTGGAACGAACCGGCACTTTCCAGCTGGCCGGTGACGCTGAGGGTCAGGCGCTGGTGTTTTCGCAACCGCTCAGCTTCTGGGGCGGTATCGATGCCGAGACCGGCGAGATAACAGACCATTCGCACCCCGGCCTCGGCCGAAATGTCGCCGGCAGGATTTTGGTCATGCCGAGCGGGCGCGGCTCGTCGTCTTCATCCTCGGTCCTGGCCGAGGCGATCCGCAGGGGCACGGCGCCGGCCGGTATTCTTCTGGAGCGGCCGGACCCGATCCTGGCGGTCGGTGCCATCGTTGCCGAATTTCTTTATGACATCCGCATGCCGCTGGTGGTGTGCGATATTTCGAACCTTGTCTCCGGTGATCAGATTGATATCGGCATCGGCAAAGACCGCGGGCCGATCATCAGAGTTCACCCCGCCATCAATCCGGCAGAGCCACGCCGCCAATAGGCCGCCGCCAGCGTTTGATCGCGACCAAGCCCCAGCGTGTCGCGCCAACATTCGCGCACGATCTTGGCGGCAGCGGCTTCCGCCGCGAACCAGCCGAAGGCCGAACCGTCCTGCGGCCACGCCACCGAGCGGACAGCCTCGGCCAGCAGTCTGTCCTCGCCCGCCGCCACGCCATCCCGTGTCAGCCAATGAACCTCGATGCCCGTGCCATTGTTGATCGCTTGTCTTTCACCATCATTGGCGATCTCGACGAAGGCGACGCCTTTTGTCCCGGCCGGTAGCGTCTCCAGCAGCCGAGCCAGCGCCGGCAAGCCGGTTTCATCGGCGCCCATGACGTACCATTCTGCCTGCCGCACCGGACGGCCGACCGGGCCCATGATGCCAACCTTCATGCTGGGCGCGGCCTGCATGGCCCAGGCGGAGCCGACGCTCTCGCCGGGATGGATCAGGAAGTCGACATCGATGATGCCCTTTTCCACGTCAAGCGCGCGGATGGTGTAGACGCGCGCCACCGGGCGCCGGTCGTCGGTGGGCCAGACCGGTAAGCCATTGCCGCCCAGCACCGGCCACAGCGGATCGGGGACGTCCCTGGTCGGAAACAGCATGCGGATATGCATGCCGCCGAACTTGGCGAAGCGCGAGAGATTCTCGCCGGCCAGACGAATGCGGCGCATATTCGGAGTGAGGTCGCGAACATCGGTCACCACCATCTCGCGGAACTGGGCGAGGCTGGTTTCGCCTGAGAGATCGCCGGTCCAGACGATCTCGGGGTTTTCCTCCTTGGCGTAGACCTGTACGGCTGTGGCGAGCAGGTCCTTGATACGGGCGAGCCCGTCGCGGGCGGCAGCATTGGCCCGCATCACCAGCCGCTCCATGTCGAACGAGGCGCCGCCGAAGGCAAAGCGGAAATCGATGCGCTGTCCCTGATGCGAAGCATCGGCCTCGAAGCTCCGCAGCCTGTCGGAGATGCTGTCCATGTAGTCCGGCAGACGCCGCAGGTTGAGCCGTGCCTCGCAGGCCAGTTCACGCACCGATGCTTCGTTCATTGTCAGCCTCCGATCCTGCCGGTGAGGGCCACCTTGAAGGTGCGGCCCTTGCCCTGTTCTGTTGCCGCCGAGGTCGACCATGCGCTTTGCGGATCGGTGTAGGCGGTGTTGAAGATGTTATCGACGCCGAAATCGAGCTTGAGGTTGTCGTTGACGCGCCAGTTGGCGAAGACATTGACCAGATCGAAACCGTCATCGACGACCGGCACGGCGTTGGGATTGGTGCGGCTGGTGCGGGTGATCTTGCCGACGCTGAGATATTGCGCGCCGACGGTGAGCTGGTCCTCCAGCATGCGGAAGCCGATCGTGGCCGAGAAGCGGTCGAGCGGCGTGTTGTTCAACGCCTGGCCGGAATAGACGCCGCTGACGACCTTGGCGTCGATCAGCGCGCCGGAGAGGTTCACGAAACCCCAGCCATAATCATAAACCATCTCGGCCTCTACGCCCTTCAGGCGTGCGTCGCCGATGTTGATTGCCGTGCGCGGCAGCACGGTGAGGTCGACGTCGATGTAATCCTCGACGTCAGTGTGGAAAACGTTGACCTTGGCGCGCAGCCGATCACCCGCCGTCAGCACATCGTCATATTTCACGTTGACGCCGGCCTCCCAGTTCTTTGCCATCTCGGGCTGCAGCAGAAGATTGGGCCGATATGTATCACCGCCGCCATGCGCGCCGCCGCCACGGAAGACATCCTGCAGACCCGGCGCCCGGTAGCCTTCGGAATAGGTGCCATAGAGCTGGAAGCCATCGAATGGCGTGACGCCGACGGTGAGGCGCGGCGACCAACGATCGCCGGAGATCGAGGCTTCCTGCGGTGACGGGATGCGCGTCTCGCCATCGAGCTGGTAACCGTCATAGCGCATCGCCGCGATGACCTGCAGCCAATCCTCGTAATCGCCCTGCCACTGCAGGAAGCCGCCATAACCCTGCTGTTGGCCAGCGCCGAAATGCGCCGCTTCCGAGGAGGCCTCGAGATAGTAGTAGTCGAGTCCGTAGGTCAGCGTATGTGCTAGTCCCCAGACGTCGAACCGCGAGGAGTTCTTCACATTGAAACCTGTCGTGGCCACGTCGTAGAAGCGGAAATTGCCGATCGCCGAGGTCGGCCAGACCTGAGTCTGCTCGGCGCGGGTGCGGTTGTGATAGGCATTGGCGCTGAAGTCGATCAGCGCGTTGTCGTCGGGCTTCCAGGTGTAAGCGGCGGTGTAGGTCTGGTTGGTGGTGTCGGTGTCATAGCGGCTCAGGGTCGGCGAGGTCGAGCCGCTCGATCCGGTGATCTGGTCGTTGTAGCGCTGCCGGATGGCGCCGAGCTTCAGCTCATGGCCATCGGCCGGCCGCAACGTCGCCTTCAGATAGCCGCTGGTCACCCGCTCGCCGGTCCATGGCACGGGTGTCGCCATTGCCATCGGTGTAGCTGTCGCGGTCGCGGTAGATGAGGTTGCCGATGATATCGGCATCGTCGCTGAAGCGGTAGGCACCGGTGGTGCTGGTGGTGAAGCCGTCGCCATTGTCCTCGTAGCCGAGCTTCTCGCTCAGCGCCCAGCGCTCATCCTTCTTGAGGAAATCGCCGGCATCCTTGGTCTCGAAGGAGACGACGCCGCCGATGCCGCCGGAACCATAGGCATTCGACACCGGACCGCGAATGACGGTGGCTTCCTTGATCAGGTCGGGTTCGACATAGAACGAGCCAGAGCCATGACCGACGCGCCAGTAGTCCTGGCGGGCGCCGTCGAGGGTGACGACGACGCGGCCATATTGCTCCAGGCCGCGGATGTTGATGGCGGTTGCGGGATCGTCGCCATTCATCGAGGCAGCGACGCCCGGTGTGGTGCGGAAGATGTCGGCGGCTGTGTCGGGCTGGATGCGGTCGAGTTCGTCCTGATCGACGGCGCTGATGGCGGCCATCGATTCGATCACCGCCGTTTTGATCATCGTTGCCGAGATGGTGATCACGTCGAGCATCGTCGCCGGCTGGTTCTGCGCGACACTGGCCGGCGCCAGGCGGCCGGTCTTGGCGGCGGTCTTTTTCTCCCGGTCCTGTTCCTGCGCGCTGGCAAGAGGCACGGCGCAGAGGCCGAGCACGAAGGCGAGCGCCGTGCTCGCCATCAATGTCGTGTTTGTTGTCGTTGTCATGCAGCCCCCAAGCAAAAGCAAAACTGCTGGCGGTGGCTGAGCGGCCTTGGCTGGCATTATTGAAAATCCCTCGACCAGTCAGGTCAGGGCACGGGTCACATATTAAAACATGATGACATAAGTCAACTTTAAATTTATAGCCGACCATCTTCGAGAAGCATCTGGCACGGGAACAGCGGCATGGTCGGCAGTTTAGGCGAAGGCAAGACGACCCACTGGTCGCAACCGGGCAGGATCGCGGCGGTGCTGCTTCTGGCACTGTCGGTGCTGGCGCCTTTCTGCGGCTTCAAGGCGCTGGCCGCCGAGATCGTTGTCGATGCGCTGGGGCGAACCGTCGTGCCGGGCGCGGCGACCCGGATCGTGACGCTCGGTTCCGACGTCACCGAGATCGTCCACGCGCTGGGCGCCGGCGGGCGAATCGTCGCTATAGATCGCGGCAGCAAATATCCGCCTGAAGTCGCGCAAAAACCCAATGTCGGCTACCGCCGCCAGCTTTCGGTCGAGGGGCTGGCCAGCCTGCGTCCCGACCTGATCCTGGCCGCAGAAGACAGCGGGCCTCCTGAAGCGGTCGAGGTGCTGAAGTCGCTGGCAATCCCGATCGTCTTGGTCCCGCAGGACAACAGCCCGCAAGGCATCGAGCACAAGATCACGTTGATCGCCGCCAGCCTTGGGCTCGAGGACAAGGGCAAGGCGGTTTCCGCCGAGGTGCTCACCGCCTTTCAGGCTGCCGCGGATCTGGCGTCGCAAATTCCGCCGGAGCGGCGCAAGAAGGTGGTGTTCTTCCATGGCCTGGTACGTCTGAGCGCTGCCGGCGCGGGTACTTCTGCCGACGCCATCATCCGCTATGCCGGCGGCCTCAACCCTATGGACATCGTACAGGGCTACAAGGCGGCGTCGGAGGAAAAACTGATCGAGATGGCGCCTGACGTCATCCTGATGATGGGCGACGGCAAGGGCGGGCCGTCGGCCGAGCTGGTGTTCGGCAACCGCGCGCTGGCGGCAACGCCGGCGGCAGCCAACAAGGCGCTGGTCGTGCTCGACGGCGCCTACATGATCGGCTTCAGCCCGCGCACATCGGATGCGATCCGCGACCTGGCGAAAGCGCTCTATCCGGAAGGGGAATGATGTCGCGAAAATCGCAAGACGGTTCGGCTGGGCAGTACAATTTCGTCGCCGAACCCCGTTGCGCTTCATAAATGCTGTCCGTCCGGATTTCTCCGGATCGGCTTCCGCCCGAACAAACTTGGCGGCTCGGCCTGAAACATTGGCACGATATTCTAAGCCGCGCGGTTGACCGTGAATGCGCTCTCCAGCCTATAATTATACTAAATTCATAGACTAACTGCAAACGCTCGGAGCGCTCGCATCTTGGCCTGTGAAAATGGTTGCACAAGGGAGCGCATCGATGCCGAAAACAGAGTCCAATCCGGTCGACCTCGGCACCAGGGCCGCCGACTTCCTGCTGCCCGACGCGCAAGGTGTGCTGCACCGCCTTGCCGATTTCGACGCCAAGCCGGCCTTGCTCGTCGCTTTCATCTCCAACCGCTGCCCGTTCGTCGTGCTGATCCGCGAGCAGCTTGCCGCTTTCGCCAGGGATTATGCGGGCAAGGGGCTGCAGGTGGTGGCGATCAACGCCAACGACCACGAGGCGCATCCGGAGGAGAGGCTCGCCCATATCGGCGAGGAGGCCGAAAAATTCGGCTATTCCTTCCCCTATCTCAAGGATGCGTCGCAGCAGACGGCGAAAGCCTATGGCGCGGCTTGCACGCCCGACTTCTTCCTGTTCGGCACTGACCGGCGGCTCGCCTATCACGGCCAGTTCGACGATGCGCGGCCGGGCAACGGCAAGCCGGTGACGGGTGCCGATCTGCGCGCGGCGGTCGATACGGTGCTGGAGGGCGGCAGGCCCACTGCCAGCCAGGCGCCGTCGATCGGCTGCAACATCAAGTGGAGCGCGGGCAACGAGCCGGTGTGGTCTTCCAGCGCGGCCCGCGCGGCCTAGCGCCTGCTTCGACTTTATTCGCCAGGTCTCCATGCCCAAGCCGCAAAAATCCGCTTCCGACAGCTTGCTGCTCCAGGCCGACGTGCTGGTGCTGGGCGGCGGTCCGTCGGCAGCTTAGGCAGCAGTCGCCGCGGCCGAGGCCGGCGCCAAGGTGGTGCTGGCCGACAAGGGCTATCTCGGCACCAGCGGCGCCACCGCGCCGTCCAACACCGGCACCTGGTGCGTGCCGCCGGGCGACAACAGGCATGCCGTGGTCGAGCGACGCTGGCAGCGCACCGGCGAACTCGCCGACCCGCGCTGGATGCTGCGCTGCGTTGACACCGCCTACCGCAACCTGCTCAGGCTTTCCGAATGGGGCTATCCCTTCCCGAGCGAGGATGACGGCCGGCTCTACATCGCCAATCTGCGCGGCCCGGACTACATGCGCTTCATGCGCCGCCGCGTGCTTTTGGCCGGCGTCACCGTCCTCGACCATCATCCCGCGCTCGAACTTTTGTCGGACGGCGATGCCATCGTCGGCGCCGCCGGTGTCGCCAGGCAGATCGGCCAGGATTGGCGCGTCGACGCCAACGCGGTGGTGCTGGCGACCGGTGGCTGCGCTTTCCGCGAGCGCATCCTCGGCGCGACCGGGCTGACCGGCGACGGCTATCTGATGGCGGCGGAGGCCGGCGCCAGCCTGTCGGGCATGGAGTTCACCGGCAAATACACGCTGGCGCCCTACGGCTCCTCGTTGAACAAGGGGCTGCCGTTCCGCTGGGCGTCGTTCCATCGCGAAGATGGCTCACCGATCGTCGGGCCGACCGGCGAGCCGTTGCGCAACGGCATCGGCGACCGCGAGGAGGAAGTGGCGCGCGCGCTGATCGACGGCCCGGTCTACGCGCGGCTCGATCAGGCCGAACCAGCGCTGCAGGGCTGGCTGCGCCAGGGCCAGCCGAATTGCTTCGTGCCCTATGACCGCGCCGGCATCGACCCTTTCAGCGAGCTGTTCCGCATCACCCTGCGCGCCGAAGGCACGGTGCGCGGCACGGGCGGCATAGACATCGTCTCCGACGATTGCGCCACCGGCGTACCCGGCCTCTATGTCGCCGGCGACGCGGCCAGCCGCGAGATCATGACCGGTGCGGTGTCGGGCGGCGGCGCCGTCAATTCGTCCTGGGCGCTGGCCAGCGGCTGGTGGGCGGGCAAGGGCGCTTCGACCCATGCCAAGCGCCGGACCGGCAAGGCATTCCGCACTGAGGTGCAGTCGCTTGGCCAGGCTGGATTACGTCCTGCATCATCGCCGCGCGTCGACATCTCGGCAGGCGAAGTCATCGAGGCGGTGCGCAGTGAGGTGACGCCGCTCGACAAGAATTTCTTCCGCACCGGCGAAGGCCTGGAGAAAAGCGGCGAGCGGCTGGAGAGTGTCTGGCGCGACGTGCGCGACCATCTGCAAGGCGACGGGCTGGATAGGGTCCGTACCCGAGAGGCAGCTTCGATCGCCGCCGCCGGGCGCTGGTCCGTGGCCGCAGCGCTGCACCGCACCGAGAGCCGCGGTATGCATCGCCGCACCGATTTGCCGGGCAAGAGCCCGGCCTTCGCGCACCGGCTGGTCATCACCGGTGTGGATGCGTTCCGCATCGCAGGCGCGCCTGAGCGGCTGGCGGAGCTGGCGTCATGATCGAGATCGTCTCGGCCACGCGCTGCGTCGAATGCGACATCTGCGTCAAGGTGTGCCCGGCCAACGTCTTCGACGCGACCGAGAGCGGCGTGCCGGTGATCGCCCGCCAGGAGGACTGCCAGACCTGCTTCCTGTGCGAGATCTACTGCCCGACCGACGCGCTCTATGTGGCCGAGTTCGCCGAAGGGCCGACCGGCATCACGGAAGCTCAGGCCGACGCCCGACAGCTGTTTGGCTCCTATGCCCGCGCGCTCGGCTGGAAGCGCGGCAAGGCCGGCGGTTCGGAATTCGACCCGACGCACCGCATCCGCGTGGCGCAGTGAACCGATCGGAGACAGATATGGACCGTATCGTCGTCAGCGACATCAGCAAGACCTTCCAGCTCAAGCCGGGGCAGTTCGTCACCGTCGATGGCGAGGCGACCGACCGCGTCATCGTGCTCGACGGCGTTGACCTCTCGATCCGCAAGGGCGAGTTCATCACGCTGGTCGGCCCCAGCGGCTCGGGCAAGTCGGTGCTGCTCGACATCATTGGCGGGCTGACGCAGGCGACCGGCGGCGACGTCAAGCTCGATGGCCGGCGCATCACCAGGCCCGACCCGAAGACCGGCTATGTCTTCCAGCAATATGCGCTGTTTCCCTGGCGCACGGCGCTCGCCAACATCGAATATGCGCTGGAAGTGCGCGGCGTGGCCAAGGCTGAGCGCACGGCGACGGCCCGCCATCTGTTGTCGCTGTTCGGCCTTGCCGGCTTCGAGGACCGTTTTCCCAACCAGCTGTCCGGCGGCATGCAGCAGCGTGTGGCGATCGCGCGTGCGCTGGCCAGCAACCCGGAAGTGTTGCTGATGGATGAGCCGTTCGCGGCGCTCGACCAGCAGACGCGCGAGCTTCTGCAAGGCGAGCTGCTGCGGATCTGGGGCAAGATCAACACGACTGTCATTTTCGTCACCCACTCGATCGACGAGGCGATCTTCCTCGCCGACCGGGTGGTGGTGATGACGGCGCGGCCGGGCGCGGTGAAGGAGATCATCGATATCGACCTGCCACGGCCGCGCGACGGCGACATCCGCGCCAGCGCCGAATTCAATCTATATCGCGCTCGCGTCTGGGACGTGCTGCGCGACGAGGTCAACAAGGCGCAGAAGGACTGGACTCTGTCGCCAGCCTTCAGTCACTGAGGAACTGGACCCATGGCCTATCTGACCGAGAAGTTTGGCTCCGCTGGAGCGCTCCACCTGTTTACCGGCGCTGGCGAAACGGTAGCCGCCGCCAGGGTCCCCGCCATCAAGGCCAACGCCAAGATCCGGAGCAAGAAAGCGAGCCACGGCACATTCCTCTATGGCTTGCCGCTGCTCGGCCTGTTCTTCCTGCTGTGGGAGATCGCGCCCCGGCTCGGCTGGCTGAACCGCATCTTCTTTCCGCCGCTGAGCGAGGTGCTGGTCGCCTGGTGGGCGCTGCTCGCTTCGGGCGTGCTGATCGAGCATATCGGCATAAGCCTGCAGCGTGCCGCGATCGGCTTCGCACTCGGCGTGGTGGTGGCCATCCCGCTCGGTCTGTTGATGGGGCGCTATTCGCTGTTCGAGAAGGTTTCCGACCTTTTGGTGCAGACGCTGCGCAACACCTCGCAATTCGCGCTTCTGCCGGTGTTCATCCTGCTGCTCGGCATCGGCGAGGAATCGAAGGTCGCGATCACCTTCTACTCCTCGGTTTTCTTTCTCCTCGTCAACACGATCAGTGGCGTCAAGTCGGTCGATCCGCTGCTCATCAAGGCTGCGCGCTCGATGGGCACGTCCGACTTCGACCTTTTCCGGAAAGTCATCCTGCCGGCCAGCATTCCCTCGATCGTCGCCGGCGCTCGGCTGGCGGTGAAATCCTCGCTGTTCGCGGTCATCGGCGCCGAGATGCTGGCGGCCAAATCCGGCCTCGGTTTCCTCATCCAGAATTCGCAGCTGATGATGGAAACGGCCGACATGTACGCCGGCATCCTGACGCTGACCGTCATCGGCCTGACCGTCAATTACCTGCTCGTCTGGTTCGAGCGCTGGGCAACAGCCTGGAAGGGCCAGTCCGAGACCTCGCTCATTTAAGCGGCCCCATCATTCCAAACAGGAAGGATTTTCCCATGCCCAACATTCCATTCGACGCAATTCGCCGGCTGCTGCTGAAGGGCGCCATTGCCGTCGTCATCGGCCTTGGCGGCATGCCTGCCTTCGCACAGGACAAGCCTGACATCATCCGCATCGGCAGCACGGCGCCGGGGCACCTCAAATTCGTCCTCGCCCAGAAGGACGGCTGGTGGGACAAGGAATTCGCCAAGGACGGCATCAAGGTCGAACTGGTGACCTTCAACGGCGGCTCGGAAGCCACGACGGCATTGGCGACCGGCGCCATCGAGTTCACCTATACCGGCAACAATCCGGCGCTGCGCGTTGCTGCGTCCGGCGCCGACGTCAAGCTGATCGGCCTGTCGAGCTATGTGAAGGCCGGCGGTTCCTACATCGTCGTCAAAACCGACTCGCCGTTGAAGACGCTGCAGGATCTCAGGGGCAAGAAGGTCGCCTATCTCACCGGAACGGTGCGGCATTCGAACTTCAGCAAGGCACTGAACAGCGTCGGCCTGACCACCAATGACGTCGAAGGTCTGAACCTGCCTTTCGAGGCATCCGGCCCGGCGCTGCTGCGCGGCGATATCGACGCCATTGTCGAGACGGATTCGACGGCGGCCAAGCTGGTCGACACCGGCGAGGCGCGGGTGCTGTTCGACACCAGCACCCATCCGGAATGGAACGTGCCGAACGTCATCTCGGTCAACGGCGCCTTCGCGGCGAAATATCCCGATCTGGTCAAGCGGCTGCTGAAGATCGACATCGAGATTTCGCGTTGGGCCGACGCTCATCCGGACGAGACGATCAAGACGTTTGTGGAGGCGACCAAGTCGTCGGAAAAATCCGTCCGCAAGACCTATGCCGACGGGGTGTTCCACCAGGATCCGAAACTCACCGACGACGCGATCGCCGCCTTGCAGGGCGAGGAGAAATTCATGGCCAGCGCCGGGCTCCTGAAGGGCTCGATCGACTACGGCAAATGGGTCGACAAGAGCTTTGTCGATGGCGCCGCGGCTGAAGTCGCTGCCGTCCAATAGACTGGAAGCATCGAGCGGGGCGGGCGCGTTACTGCGCTGCCCCGTTCGTCTGGTCCGTCAAATCTCAGGGATGTTCTCCTTGAAGATCACCTGCAGCCTTGGCTGGTGCAGTTCATAGGGCAATCCCCGGACCGCATGGGTCAAAGTGTTGAGCGCTTCGCGGGCTTCGACGCGCGGGTTCTGGTCGATGACCGCGTCGAGCGTGCCGTCGAGCAGAAGGTCTTTGGTGCCGTCCGTCACCTCGTGGCCGAGGAAGACCATGGACTGGGCGCGGCCGTGCTCCTTGAGCGCGCGGGCGATGCCGGTGTTGCCGGCGCCGACATTGTAGATCGCGGCAAGGTCGGGGTGCCGTTCCAGCAGGGCCGATGCCTCCGAATAGGCCTTCTCGCGGTCGTCGAGCATTTCGCGCATCTCGACGATCTGCAGGTTGGGTGATTCCTCGGTCAGGACGTGGCGGAACCCCATCTCGCGTTCTTCGTGGCCGCGATAGGACAGCGAGCCGGCGAACAGCGCCACCTTGCCCGGATGCCCCGATCCCATGAAGCGGTTGAGCAGATAGCCGGCCAGCCGCCCGGCGGCGCGGTTGTCGATGCCGATATAGGCGACCCTGGGCACATGCAGGATGTCGGAGGCGATGGTCACCACCTTGATATCGTTGGCCGACAGGGATCGGATCGCTTCGCGCACCGTCGGATGGTCGAGCGCTATAACGCCGACGCCTTGCGTCTGTCCGCGCAGGTCCTGCAGCAGGCGGGCGAGCCGGTCAGGATTGAAGCCCTCGATGGTGGCGATATGGACATCGAGGTCGGGCCGCGCCAGAGCCTGTGCCTCGATGTGCCGGTGCAGCATCTTGATGAAGGAATTGGTGCCGGCCGGCAGCGCGAAGTCGAGTCGGATGACCTCGCCAGGCGAGGGCCGTGGCGGCGCGCCGTTCGGGCCTTCGGCGATGTAGCCGAGGCGCTGCGCCATTTCGAGCACGATTTCGCGCGTGCGCGCCCGCACGCCGGGTCGGTTGTTGAGCACGCGGTCGACGGTGGCGGCCGAGACGCCGGCTTCCCGGGCTATGTCAGTCAGGGTGGAACGCACCGTCTTTCATCTCCTGCATGCGTCAGATCGGCTGGTGACGGCTTCCCCGCCATCGGCGATTCTGATGGGAAATGATGTATCCGCCCTTAGCCTATGCGCAAGCCGCCGCGCTAAATCAAATGGTCCGGCAGGGCTGCGCAGGGCCGGGAAGGGTCGTGTGCCCTCAAACTGAAGCACCCGGCATGATGCATGGATCCCGTTTTTGTGCATTTCCTTGCCCTATTGCGATGTT
The DNA here is from genome assembly GCF_003997975.1 of Mesorhizobium sp. M7A.F.Ca.US.005.03.1.1. Taxonomy (NCBI): domain Bacteria; kingdom Pseudomonadati; phylum Pseudomonadota; class Alphaproteobacteria; order Hyphomicrobiales; family Phyllobacteriaceae; genus Mesorhizobium; species Mesorhizobium sp. M7A.F.Ca.US.005.03.1.1. The sequence goes on along the minus strand of NZ_RZRO01000040.1, from coordinate 34,268 downwards.
GTGAGGTGTTTTGATTATTTATGATGTTGACAGCCTTGCCGTGCTGCCGTCAATATCCCTCATAAGGGCCGTGGAGGAAACGTGGCCCTGAGGGAGGAGTTTCAATGTCTGACTTGATCCGCATCTCGCGGCGCCGGCTGCTGGCATCCGGAGGAAAGGCGGCTGTGATCATGGCCGCCGCTGGTATCGCACCTCAATTCATTCGTCCCGGCCGCGCCTATGCGGCCGACGCGCTGGCGCCAGGCATGATCGGCGGCCCGACGGGCTTCGATGGAGCCGAGCGCTACCAGTATGGCGCCGACACGCCGGAAAGCCGCGCCATCGAGGCGGCCAAGGCGCTGAAGGGCGCCGGCAAGGCGCCGGCCAAGATCGTGCTCGGCCTGTCCGACGGCTCGATCGGCCAGCTCACGCAGCCGTTCCCGGCCGGTGCGCCGTCGATCAAGGAGCTGTGGGAAAAGGAAACCGGCATCGCGATCGAAATCATCGGTTTGCCGAACGGCCAGGAATTCACCAAGACGATGCAGGACATCTCCACCAAGGGTGGGGCCTACGACATCTATTCGACCGAATGGAACCGCCTCGGCGACCTCGCCGAAACCGGCGGCATCGCCAAGCTCGATGACTTTGTCGCGCAGCACAAGCCCGAATGGGACGATCCCGTCAGCGGCTATGTCAACGGCGCCAAGGGCGTGTCGCTGCTCAACAAATACCGCGGCTCCAACTATGGCGTGTCGCTGGACGGCGACTTCCAGACCTGGGTCTACCGCACCGATTTGTTCGGCGACGAAGCCGAGAAGAAGGCCTTCAAGGACAAATACGGCTACGATCTGGCGCCGCCGAAGACCTGGAAGCAGCATGGCGACATCGCCGCCTTCTTCCAGCGACCGGACAAGGGCCTGTTCGGCTCGACCGACCTGCGCAACCAGGGTTGGGGCTACACCAACTGGTACCAGCGCTATGTCTCGATGGCTTCGCCCAACCAATTCCTGTTTGGCGATGACGGCAAGCCGATGATCAATTCCGAGCAAGGCATTGCCGCCACCAACGAATATGTCGCTTCGCTCGCACATCATTCGCCGGATGCGATCTCCTGGGGCTGGCCGGAGCAATACGGCAACTTCGCCAAGGGTGGTGCGGCGATGACCTGCGCCTTCTCCAACCTGCCGAAATTCCTCGACAATGCCGGCAACAAGGATTCGGCCGTCACCGGCAAGATCGGCTCGATGCTGCCGCCAGGCCGCGAGATCGACGGCAAGCTGATCAGCCGCTCCGTGCTGTGGTTCTCGCTGACCGGCATGGTCTCGTCGCAGTCGAAGAACCAGGAGGTTGCCTATCTCCTGCTGCAATGGCTGGGCTCGGCCCGTATCTACGCCTGGATGAGTGCCAACCCCGGCGGTTATCTGGACCCGTTCCGGCTTTCGGACTTCTCCGATCCGCTGGTGCGCCAGACCTATCATGCCTACCACATGGACGTTGTGCGCGAGACGGTGGCGCGCACCGTGCCGACCATCAACTATCCCGGCGCGACAGCCTTCCACAATGCGCTCGACGAGAACCTCATGGCGGCGCTGACCAAGGCCAAGACATCGGAGCAGGCGATGGCCGATACGGAGGCGGAGTGGAAGAAGATCGTGCGGCGCACCGGCGAGGACAAACTGCTCGAAGCCATCAAGACCAACAAGGAGGCCTGGCCGACAGTTCTCGACCCGATCGTCTGATCCATCTCCCTGGATCACATCGAAGGAGGGGAGGAGCCTGCTTTTCCCCTCCGCCCACAACGCCACCAGCAAAGCCGCCAGATGAAGCGTTCCGTTCCTTTCCTGATATTCCGCTATGCCGCGATCTTCGCGGCCATGGCGGTGACGCTGGTGCCGATCCTGTGGATGGTATCGATGGCGTTCAAGCCGATCGCCGAATGGTCGGCGACCGGCGCCGACCTGACCTGGTGGCCGAAGAACCCGACGCTCAGCAATTTTCGTTTCGTCTTCGGCGAGTCAACCAACAATTTGATCGTCGCGCTCGACCGTACCGCGCTGAAGCCGATCCTCGCATCGCTGCTGTCGGCGGTTTTCGGCACGGTGATCGCCATGTCGGCGGGCACTGCCGCGGCTTATGGGCTGTCGCGTTTCGGCTCCGGCCAGAACCTGCCGCTGGCGCTGATCCAGCTCAGGATTTTTCCCCCGATGGCGGTCATGATCCCGGTGATGATCATGTGGGCTTTCCTCAACTTCACCGACAGCTGGTGGGGCCTGGCGCTGATCTACGGCATCGTCACCTTGCCGTTCGCCTTCTGGCTGATGAAGACCTTCTTCGACGACATGCCGCGCGAGATCGAGGAGGCAGCGCTTGTCGAGGGCTGTTCGCGGCTGCGCGTCTTCACCCGCATCACGCTGCCGATGATGCGCGCGCCGCTGGCCAGTGCCGCGCTCTTCGTCTTCATCCTCAACTGGTCGGACTATCTGATCGCGCTGCTTCTGACGACGCGCGAATGGGTGACCATCCCGGTCTACATGGCCTCGCTATCCTCCTCGATGACCGGGCAGCTCTATGGCGCCAAGGCGGCGCTTGGCCTGATCGCGGCCGTGCCGCCGGTCATCATGGGCATCGCCATCCAACGCCATCTGGTGCGCGGGTTGACATTCGGGGCGCTCAAGCAATGAGCGCGGTGACTGTCATGACTTCCAAGGATGAGGTGAAAGCCGTCGGAGCAAAGCCGGTTTCGCGCGATGAGGGCGCAAGGCTGGGTTTCCGGCTGACATTGCCTGCGCAGATCCTGGTGCTGTTCATCTCGGCCTTCCCGCTGTTGATGCAGCTCTACATCAGCGTCACCGACTGGTCGCCCCTGTCGGGCACCGGCTGGTGGAACGCCTGGTCGATGTGGAACAGCTTTGCCAACTACACCGATCTCGCCGCCGACGCGCGCTTCTGGAGCGCGCTGAAGCGTACGGCCATCGTCATGATCGTCTGCGTGCCGGCGGAATTCCTGCTTGGGCTGGCGCTGGCGACACTGTTTGCCGACGATTTCCCGGGCAAGCGCGTCTTCTATTCGATCCTGCTGATGCCGATGATGGTGGTGCCTGCCGTGGCCGGCTACATGTTCTTCATGCTGTTCCAGTCGGGCGGCCCGGTGAACGACATCTTGTCGGCGCTCACCGGATCTCCCGTCACCATCGCCTGGCTGTCGGATCCGACTCTGGCGCTGATTGCGGTGATGGTCGCCGACATCTGGCAATGGACGCCGCTGATGTTCCTTATCCTGCTTGCCGGCCTGGTCGGCGTGCCGGAGGACCAGATCAAGGCGGCGACGCTGCTCGGCGCCAATCCGTGGCAGCGCTTCGTCACCATCGTGCTGCCGAAGATGAAGACGATCATCATCATCGCGTTGGCGATCCGGGTGATCGAGAACTTCAAGATCTTCGACACGCTCTACATCATGACCGGCGGCGGTCCAGGCGTCGCTACCGAAACCATCTCGGTCTACATCTACAAGCTCACCACGCAGGACCTGATCTGGGGCTATGTGGCGGCGATCGCGCTGGCCATTTTGGTCGTGCTGTCGATCGTCGCGGTGTTTGCCATGAAGCGCATGGCGCGTGCACGCGTGGTACCGGCATGAGCGCCATCCACCTGCAAAACCTGGTCAAGAAATTCGGCGACTTCACCGCGCTGAAGACCATGGACCTGGCAATATCAGATGGCGAGTTCATGGCGCTGCTCGGCCCGTCGGGCTGCGGCAAGTCGACGACGATGAACATGATCGCCGGCATGGAAGAACCGACCGGCGGCAAGATCCTGTTTGGCGAGCGCGACATGGCCGGCGTGCCGATGGGCCGGCGTGGCGTCGGCTTCGTGTTCCAGAACTACGCCATCTTCACGCATATGACGGTGCGCCAGAACCTTGCCTATGGACCAAAAATGCGAGGGGCTGCCAAAGCCGAGATCGATCGCCGTGTCGGCGCCGTCGCCGAGATGCTGCAGCTTTCGCCGCTGCTCGACCGCAAGGCCGACAGGCTGTCGGTCAATATATTGCAACGGGTGGCGATCGGCCGCTCGGCGATCATGGAGCCGGCGATCTTCCTGCTCGACGAGCCGCTCTCCAATGTCGACGCCGCTTTCCGGGCCGTCATGCGCACCGAACTGAAGCAGCTGCAGCGGCAGTTCCGCCAGACCATGGTGTATGTCACCCACGATCAGCTCGAGGCGATGACCATGGCCGACCGCATCGCGGTCATGGATCATGGGGTTTTGCAGCAGGTCGGCACGCCGCTCGAGGTCTACAACGATCCAGCCAATGTCTTCGTCGCCCGCTTTATCGGTGCGCCGGGCATGAATCTGCTCAAGGGCAGGCCGGCGGAGAGCGACCGCGGACTGGTCGTCGATCTCGGACCGTTGGGCGTCACGCCGCCGCTGCCGGGCGAACTCGCAGCGGCCATGCGTGGTGCACGCGGCGAGGTGCTTTACGGATTCCGGCCTGAACAGGCGACGTTGGTGCAGAATGGGCAGGGCCTCGCAATGCCGGTGACCTTTGTCGAACGGATCGGTGCGCGCACCATCGTTCATCTCGGCCAGGGCGAGGCGGCTGTGAAAACGGTGTTCGACAATGATGTCGGGCTGGCTATCGGCGACACCGCTGTCATCGCTCCCACTACGTCGTCGGTGCGCGTCTTCGACGCCGCTACCGGCCTTGCGATGAAGGCAGGTTGAGATGGCCGATATCGTCTTCCGTAATGTGACCAAACGCTACGGCAATACACTCGCCGTCGACGACGCCTCGTTCACCGTCAACGACAATGAGTTCTTCTGCTTCTTCGGTCCGCCGCTGTCGGGCAAGTCGACCATCCTGCGCCTGGTGCTCGGGTTGGAGACACCTGACACCGGCGAAATCCTGATCGGAGGCAGGCCGGTCAACGCGATGTCGCCGGCCGAGCGCAACGTGGCTATGGTGTTCCAGAACCTGGCGCTGTTTCCGCATATGAGCGCGCTCGAAAATGTCCGCTTTCCCCTGGTCGAACGCCGGGTCGCCGAGGCCGAGATCAAGCGGCGGGTCACCGACGTCGCGGCGAAGCTGCATATCGGCCATATCCTGCACAAGCCGCCGGGACAGCTTTCGGGCGGGGAGCGGCAGCGCGTGGCGATCGCCCGGGCTCTGGTGCGCGATCCCAATGCCTATCTGATGGACGATCCGATCTCGGCGCTCGACGCCAGGCTGCGCGAAGAAACGCGCGTCGAGCTGAAGCGCATCCAGCGCGAACTCGGCAAGACGCTGATCTACGTCACGCACGACCAGGAAGAAGCGATGTCGGTCGCCGACCGCATCGCCATCCTGGAGGACGGCAAGATCAGGCAGATCGGTACGCCGGCAGAGATTTACGACCGCCCGGCCAGCACCTATGTGGCAAGGCTGCTTGGTTCGCCGATGATGAACATCCTCAGATCGGCGCGCGGCGAGGGCGGTGTCGAAGCGGCTGAAGGCACGATCCGCATCGAAGACAAGACAGCGCCCGCCGACGCCGTGGAGATCGGCCTGAGGCCGGAAGACATCAAGGTCAGACCGTGGGCGGATGGGGGCCCGGGCCGCCCGGCGCGAGTGTTCGAGGTCGAGCCGCTTGGCGGCTACACCGTGGTGACGCTCGCTGCCGGGCAGGCGCGGCTGAAGGCGTTGCTGCGCGGCCAGCCCGACATCCGGCCGGATGCCATGGTGGCGATATCCTGCGAGCCGGCCAGAGTGCATTATTTCGAACAGAGCGGCGGGGCGTTGGCACGATGACGGCCGCCGCAAGGAAAGAGTTTCGGGAGGAAGAGATGGCAAGCAAAGGCTTCGAGCCGGACGTGAAGGTCCGCACGAAGGAATACAAGATCGGCTGTGTCGGCGCAGGCATGATCATGGCCGAGTGCCATCTCGCCGCCTACAAGGAAGCCGGGTTCCCGGTGGTGGCAATCGCCTCGCGCACCAGGGCCAGCGCCGAGAAGGTGGCGACGCGCTGGGGCATTCCGACCGTCCACGACACACCGGAAAAACTGATCGAGGACGAAAATGTCGAGATCATCGACCTTGCTTTCCCGCCCGACCTGCAGCCGGCGCTGATCCGTCACGCGCTGAAGCAGAAGCACATCAAGGCGATCCTGGCGCAGAAGCCGTTGGCCTTGTCGGTCGACGAAGCGGTCAAGCTGCGTGACGAGGCGGCCAAGGCCGGCAAGATCCTCTCGGTCAATCAGAACATGCGCTACGACCAGTCGATGCGCGTCTTGAAGCAGATCATCGACAGCGGCGCGCTGGGCGACATCGTCTTCGCCCAGATCGACATGCACGCCATCCCGCACTGGCAGAGCTTTCTCGAGGATTATGACCGGCTGACGCTCGCCAATATGAGCGTGCATCATCTCGACGTGCTGCGCTTCCTGTTCGGCGATCCCGACGAGATCACCACGCTGACACGCAAAGACCCGCGCACGACATTCGACCACTCCGACGGCATCACCGTGTCGACGCTGCGCTTCCCGTCCGGCGTGCTTGCCGTGTCGCTGGAGGATGTCTGGTCCGGTCCGCGCCAGGATGGCTACAAGGACGACCAGCACATCAACTGGCGCGTCGACGGCAGCAAGGGGGTCGCGAAGGGCACCATCGGCTGGCCGACGGGCGCTGCCTCGACGCTGACTTACGCTTCGACCGAGACGACCGGCGGCGAATGGGTCAGCCCGAGCTGGGACACGATGTGGTTCCCGCATGCCTTTATCGGTGTGATGGAGCAGCTCCAGCACGCGGTGAAGACCGGCACGCCGCCGGCGCTGTCGGTCGCCGACAACGTCAAGACCATGGCGCTGGTCGAGGCGGGCTACCGCTCGATCGACGAGGCCCGCATGGTCAAGCTTTCCGAAATCGCTACCTGATCACCGCAGCTGAAACACCAGACAACTGAATCGCTTACAGGGAGGAATTCACACCATGATGCAGGCAGGTATTTTCACGGGCTATTTCCCGTACGGCCTCGAAGAGACGGCGAAGAAAATCCGCGGGCTCGATTTCAACACGGTGCAACTCGACCTCCACTTCAAGGATGTCGACCTGTCGGCCGGGCAGATCACCAAGGACAAGGCCAAGAAGGTGCGCGACGTCTTCCGCGATCATCACCTGCCGGTGTGCTGCATTTCCGGCTACACAAATATCATCCACCCGGACAAGGCCGAGCGCGACAAGCGCGTCGGCTACCTCAAAGAGATCATCCGCAACGCCCGCCATTTCGGCAGCCCGTATGTGATCTCGGAAACCGGCACCTACAACACAGAATCCGACTGGGTGCATCACCCCAAGAACAAGACCGAGGAAGGGTTCGAGGAATGCCGCAAAGTGGTCGCCGACCTTGCCCAGACGGCCTATGACCACGGCGCGGTCTTCCTGCTCGAAACCTATGTCAACAACGTCGTCGGCTCGGTCGAGGAGACGGTCAAGATGTTCGCGCAGGTCGATCACCCCGGCCTCGGTCTGCTGATGGACCCGACCAATTATTTCGAGACGCATAACATCGACAGGATGGACCAGATCCTGAACCAGGTGTTCGACACGCTGACCGACAAGATCAGAATAGCTCACGCCAAGGACGTCAAGCGTTCGGGCGGCGACAAGTCCGAGAAGCACGCCGATATCGGCGACGAGGACGCGCTGGAGAGCCATACATTCCGTGGCGTCGGTGAGATCGAGTTGCCGGCACCGGGCCTCGGTTCGCTGAACTACGACCTCTATCTCCAGCGGCTGGCGGAAAAGCATCCGAACATCCCGGTGATCATCGAGCATCTCTCGGAAGACGACGTGCCGCGCGCCAAGAAATTCCTCGACGGGAAGTTCCGCGCCAACGGTCTGTGACGGCCTTCTCGCGCCGCTGGTTCGCGGCGGCGCGGTTCGGTTCCAAAGTAAGGGAGGAGAAAAAATGTTGAAATTCGCATTGAAACTGGCGGCTGCCGCAACGCTGCTCGCCGGTGTCTCATTGAGCGCGCCGGCAATGGCGCAGGATGGCCAGAAGACGTTCTACCTGCTGTCGCATGGCGGTCCGTCGGATGCGTTCTGGCTGGACTGGAATGCCGGCGCGACCAAAGCCTGCGATCAGCTCAAGGTGACGTGCAAGATCTCATTCAGCGGCGCCGACATGGCGGCGCAGAAGGAGGCCTTCAATTCCGCGCTTGCGGCCAAGCCCGACGGCATCGCCACCACGTCGGCCCAGCCGGGCTTGTGGACGGAAGAGGTGAAGGCGGCCAAGGCAGCCGGCATCCCGATCGTGTTCTTCAACACAGACGACCCGGCGACCGGACGGCAGGCCTATGTCGGTGCCGATCTCAAGGAGGCGGGCGTCATCTGGGCCAAGTATCTTGTTGACCACAAGATGGTGAAGCAGGGCGACAAGGTGTTCCTGCCGGTGGAAGTGCCTGGCGCCAGCTATCAGCAGCTGGAGACCGAAGGCATCGCCAGCGTCTTCGATCCGTTGGGGATCAAATATGATGTGGTCGATTGCGGCACCGACCCGGCCGGCATCATTGCCAAGATGACCGACTACATGGTGGCCAACAATCCGCCGGCGATCATCGCGCTTGGCGATTCCGTCGCGGCCAGCGTCAAGCGGGTGTTCGACGGCGCCGGCGTGCCGGCCGGCAAGATCCCGGTCGTCGGCTGGGGCAATTCCAAGGAAACCGCGGAAGCCGTCAAATCCGGTTTCGTCAACGCGGCCGCCTGGCAGTTCCCGTCTGCGCAGGGCTTCATGCCGGTGGCGCTGCTCGGGCTCGCCGCTTCGGGTGAGCCGATCGGCTACGACATCCATACGTTCAGCCTCTACGACGCCTCGAGCGTCGAACCGATCCTGAAACTCTACGACACGAAGTGAAAACCGGTGCCCGCGGCGCAAGCCGCGGGCGTCTCTTCAAAGCATGGTTCAAGCAGTCATGATGATCGCCGCAGAAGACGAAATGCCTGTCGGGAAACGCAGATCGAGCCTTATACGCTCGCCGCAATTCTCCTCGCTCGTCATCCTCATTGTCCTGCTCGCGGTGTTCGCCATTGCCGATGCCAATTTCCTGTCGCCGCTCAACATCTCCAACATGATGGCGTTCCTGCCCGAGCTCGGCATCATCGCGCTCGGCATGACGCTGCTGTTGACGGCGGGCGAGTTCGACCTGTCGGTCGGCGCCGTGTTCGGGCTGGCCCCGGTCGTCGTCATGCTCCTGGTGCAGAACGGCGGCGTGGATATAGGTGCCGCCCTTCTGGCCGGGCTTCTGCTGTGCATCGCCATCGGCGCCATCAACGGGCTGATCGTCACCAAGATCGGCATTTCGTCCTTCCTGGTCACGCTTTCGATGCTGCTCGTGGTGCGTGGGGCAGCGCTCTACATCACACAGGGCTTTCCGCTGAAATCCTGGGACCAGCCGGGTTTTTTCGTGACGCTGCTGGCCGGCAGCTTCAATGTCGGCTCGTTCCGGTTCTACACCTCGCTGTGGTGGTTCATCGGTCTCTCGCTGCTGGCAATCTATGTGCTGCGCTATGCCAAGCTCGGCAACTGGATCAGCGCCATCGGGTCGAACCGCAACGCGGCGGTGGCGCGTGGCGTGCCGGCGGACGCCGTCAAGGTGTGGCTGTTCATCCTGACTTCGGTTCTGGCGGGGCTGGCCGGCATGATCAGCGCCTTCCGCATTTCGGCCGCTTCACCGGTGGCCGGCACCGGCTACGAACTCGAAGTGATCGCCATGGTGGTGGTCGGCGGCACGGCGCTGACCGGCGGACGCGGCACGATCCTCGGCACCATCGTCGGTGCGCTGATGCTGCGCGCGATCCGCAACGGCATCGTGCTGATCGGCGTGCCGGGCCTCGCCTACAATATCTTCGTCGGCCTGATCATCCTCGCCATGCTCATCCTGCACGCTTTGCTGCAGAAGAACGCCGCAAGGGGCTGACGATGGAAGTTCTCCGGCTGCAGAATCTGCAAAAATCCTTCGGCAGCGTCCGCGCGCTGAAGAATGCGTCCTTTGCCCTCAAGGAAGGCGAGGTGGTGGCCCTGCTCGGCGACAACGGCGCCGGCAAATCGACGCTGATCAAGGCGATTTCCGGTGTGTTTCCGATCGACCGTGGCGACATCTATGTGCGCGGTGAAAAGGTTTCGATCCGTTCGACACGCGACGCGATGGACCTCGGCATCGAGACCATCCACCAGGATACGTCTCTGGCGCCGGATCTCAGCATCGCGCGCAATCTTTTCCTTGGGCGCGAGCCGGTCAAGCTGAAATGGCTGGGCGTGTTCGCGCCGCTCGATTTCGCCAAATTGCGAGACGCGGCGTCGGCGCTGTTGAAGCGCGTCGGCATCTCGAAAAAACTCGACGCCGATGCGCTGGTCTCGACGCTATCGGGTGGCGAGCGGCAGTCGATCGCGATTTCTCGCGCCATGCAGTTCGCTGCCAAGGTCATCATCCTCGACGAACCGACCAACAATCTCGGTGTCGAGGAAACCCATGGCGTGCTGCGCTTCGTCAAGGAGGTGCGTGACGCCGGTCATTCCGTGCTCTTGATCACCCACAACATCCATCACGTGTTCCAGGTCGCCGACCGCATCATCGTCATGCGCCGCGGCGAGATCGTCGCCGAGCAGACGGTTGCCGATACCGATCTCCTGACCGTGGAAAGCATCATCACCGGCGCCGACATGTCGGCCCTGCTGAAAGAGACGAGAGCGAAGTGAAGAAGTTGGCCGTCACATGGTAGAACTTTACGGCAAGACGCTTTCGCGCCGGCAGGTGTCGGAACGTTCGGGCATGCTGTCGCAATTTGCCGGCGTGCGGCTGATGACGCTTGGCGACGGGGTGGAACGCGGCATCCGCATGCTGGAGTTCCGCACCGGCTCGGGCCTGCGCTTCACGGCACTGGTCGACCGGGCGCTCGACATCGCTGACTGCGACTTCAAGGGCCAGGCGATCGGCTGGCATTCGCCGAGCGGTTTTCGCCACCCCGGCCTGCACGATTATGAGGGGGAAGGGGGGCTCGCTTGGGCGCGTTCGTTTTCAGGGCTGCTTGTCACCTGCGGCCTCGACCACATATTGGGCCGGGAAGAAGTGCCGGCCGATAGCTACAACTACCCGGGCAGGAAGACCGTGATCCATTCGCTGCATGGCCGCGTCGGCACCATTCCGGCGCGGCTGACCGGTTATGGCGAGACCTGGGACGGCGACCGCTGCGTGCTGTGGGCCGAAGGCACCGTGCAGCAATCGGCAGTGTTCGGCGAGGATCTGCATCTGATCCGGCGTATCGAGGCCGATGTCGGCGGCAACGAGATCCGGCTGTCGGATCGCGTCGTCAACCACGGTTTCAACCGCACGCCGCACATGTATTTTTACCACGTCAATGTCAGCCATCCCTTGCTCGACGAGGGTTCGCGCTATCTGGCGCCGATCCGCGACGTCGTCTGGGCTGGCCATGCCGGCGAGCGCTACCAGGCGCAGAAGGTGGGTTACCGCACGATGCCGGCGCCGCAATCGGGTTTCAGCGAGCAGGTCTGGCAGCACGAGATGGCGGCGGACGCCAATGGCGAGGTGCCGGTGGCAGTGGTCAACGATCAGCTCGGGCTCGGCTTCGAAGTGGTGACGCGCAAGGACCAGCTGCCTTGCGCATATCAATGGCAGAATTTTCAGGCGGGGCAGTATGCGCTGGGCATCGAACCCTCGACGCATCATGTGCTCGGCAATCTCGCGGCGCGCGAGCGGGGCGAGATGATCTGGCTGGAGCATAGTGAAAGCCGTTCTTACGACGCAGTGTTCCGGGTGCTCGACGGCGCCGGCGCGATCGCCGAGGCCGAAGCAAAGATCGCGTCGATCGCCAGGCAGCCGCAACAGGATTATCCTGTGCCGTCGGGTAATTTTCCGGGATTGGCGGACAGGGCATGAGGCGAAACGAATGCTCCGGCTGGCGGGCCGGAAATCGGAGGTCGATGTGATGGAGAAAAAGCGCGACTACAGCCTGGTCGGGGAAAGCACGCGCATCGCGATCGAGACCGGGCTGGCCTCGGCCGAGTGGTATCACACCGATGTGCCGCGCAAGGCGATGAAAGAGCTGATGCAGCGCTCGGACGGCCCGGCGATCCGCGACACGATCATCTGGATCGTTGCCATATTGGGTTCCGCCGCCGGGATCGCCTGGTTCTGGGGCACGTGGTGGGTGGTGCCGTTCCTGCTCGTCTATGGCGTGCTCTACGGCTCGTCCAGCGACTCGCGCTGGCACGAGTGCGGCCACGGCACCGCCTTCCGCACACGCTGGATGAACGATGCCGTCTACCAGATCGCCAGCTTCATGCTGATGCGCAATCCGGTGACCTGGCGCTGGAGCCATGCCCGCCACCACACCGACACGATCATCGTCGGCCGCGACGCCGAGATCGCGGTGATGCGTCCGCCGGACCTGCTGCGCGCCGCACTCGCCTTCACCGGTGTTCTCGATTTCCGCTATTCGCTGCCGACGCTGGTGCGCAATGCGTTCGGCAGCATCTCGCCGGACGAGAAAAGCTTTATTCCCGAGATGGAGCTTCACAAGGTGGTCACAGCCGCGCGCTGGCATGTCGCCATCTATGTCGGGGCGATCGGGCTGGCGCTTTATCTGTGGTCGTTCCTGCCGCTGGTGCTGATCGGCCTGCCGCGCCTCTACGGCAGCTGGCACATGGTGCTGACCGGCCTGCTGCAGCATATCGGGCTGGCCGACAATGTCACCGACCACCGGCTGAACACGCGCACCGTCTACATGAACCCCATCAGCCGCTTCATCTATTGGAACATGAACTATCATGTCGAACATCACATGTTTCCGATGGTGCCCTATCACGCGCTGCCGAGGCTGCACGAATTGATCAAGCACGATCTGCCCGAGCCGAACCCTTCGATGTGGCATGCCTATCGCGAGGTCTGGCCGGTGCTGCTGAAGCAGCTTCAGTACGAGGATTATTTCCTCAAACGTGAATTGCCGCCGACGGCGCGGCCGTACCGGGACGAATTCCATGCACTGACCGTTCCGGCGGCGGCGGAATAGGGAAAAGCAGATGGCCGACTGGGTTGAAGCGTGTGGCGTCGACGATGTCGAGGAAGAGGATGTCATCCGCTTCGATCATGGCGGCCGTACCTTCGCCATCTATCGCAGTCCCGATGACGAGTACTTCGCAACCGACGGATACTGCACGCATGAGAAGGCGCATCTGGCCGATGGGCTGGTGATGGACGACATCATCGAATGCCCCAAGCACAATGGCCGCTTCAACTACAAGACGGGCGTGGCTCGAGGCGCACCGGTATGCGTCAATCTCGCCACCTATCCAGTGAAGGTCGAGGCTGGCAAAGTGATGATCCAGATCGGCTGACCTGCCGCCGAATGCAACTGAGGGAACCCTTTTGATGAGCCGAAAAAGACCGACGGTGGCGGATTTGCGCGCCATGAAGGGCAAGCGACAGCTGACCATGCTGCGTGTGCTGACGATGGACGAGGCCGAGGCCGCGGAGCGCGCAGGGGTCGACATCGTCTCGGTGCCGCCCGAATTGGTGCTCAACCCTGAGTACCGCGACGCGGCGCCCAGCCTGTTCACCATGCCGGGCGACAATTTCTACGAGATCGGCACGGCGGACGATTTCGTGCGCTGGGCCTTCCGGCTCTACAAGGCCGGCGCCGACGCGGTCTATTGCAGCGCCGGCTACGCCACGATCAAGCGGATGGCCGATGACAATATCCCGGTGATCGGCCATGTTGGCCTCATTCCTTCCCGCGCGACCTGGACTGGCGGCTTCAAGGCGGTCGGCAAGACCGCCGACACCGCCATGGATATCTTCGCGGCGGTGAAGCAGCTGGAGGCTGCAGGCGCCATCGGCGCCGAGATCGAGGTGGTGCCGGTCGAGGTGGCCAAGGCGATCTCGGAGCGGACGTCGCTGATCATGCTGTCGATGGGAGCGGGTACCGGTTGCGATGCGCAATATCTGTTCGCCGACGACATTCTCGGCCAGAACCGTGGCCACATGCCCCGTCATTCCAAGGTGTATCGCAATTTCGCCGCCGAATATGATCGTTTGCAGGCCGAGCGTATCGCCGCGTTTTCGGAATATGTTGCCGACGTGAACAGTCTCGCCTATCCCGAAGACAGGCATGTGGTGCATATGGATCCGGCTGAACTCAGCCTGTTCATGAAGAGGGTCGACGGGGCGTGAAATCTCAAGGCAATGATGCGACGGACGAGGCCGCGCCGGTTCATATTCTCACGCTTTCCTGCGAGGATCGGCCGGGGATCGTCGCCGCCGTCACGGCGGAGCTTGCCGCGAACGGCGCCAACATCGCCGAAAGCAGCCAGTTCTGGGACCGGCAGACCAATCGCTTTTTCATGCGGATCGCCTTCATCAGCCCGCCAGGCTCGACCGGGGACAGTCTGGCGCGGGCCCTGGAATCGAGCGTCGACCGCTTCGGCATGAAGACCGCGCTGGTCGATCAGGGACGCCGCCCGAAGATCATCGTCATGGTCTCCAAGTTCGACCACGCGCTTCTCCATCTGCTGTACCAGATCAGGGTCGGCTGGCTGAACGCGGAGGTTGCAGCCGTCGTCTCCAACCACGAGGATGCCCGCCGCTTCGCCGAGCTGGAGGGCATTCCCTACCACCATTGGCCGACCACCAAGGAGAACAAGGCCGAACAGGAACAGAAGCTGCTGGACCTGGTGCAGCGGACAGGGGCCGAACTGGTCATCCTGGCGCGCTACATGCAGGTCTTTTCAAAAGGTCTGTCGGACCGGCTGTTCGGACGGGCGATCAACATCCACCATTCGTTCCTGCCGAGCTTTAAGGGCGCCAAGCCGTACCACCAGGCTTTCGACCGCGGCGTCAAGCTGATCGGTGCGACGGCGCATTACGTCACTTCCGACCTCGACGAGGGCCCGATCATCGATCAGGAGACCGAACGCGTCACCCATGCGATGAGCGCCGAGGATTTCGTCGCTGTCGGGCGCGACATCGAAAGCCGGGTACTGGCGCGCGCCGTCAAGCTGCATCTCGAAGCCCGCGTCATGCTCAACGGCCACAAGACCATCGTCTTCTGAGAAGCCGCGTCAGGCCGGCCAACTGGCGCCGGCGAGCGCGGCGTAGAGCGCTTCGGCGTCGATACCGAGCGGCCGGTCCTCTTTCAGCATGGGGACGAGAGCGCGGATTGCCGTGTGAATTGCGGCGGTGCGCGGCGCCAGCGTGAAGCCGTCGCGCAGGTCGACGGCCTGCGCGGCGGCCATCAATTCGAAGGCGATCAGCCGCCGCCACAGCGCGATCATCCCTGCGCATTTCGCAACCGCCAGAGGTGTCTGCGTGGCGTGATCCTCGACGCCCTCCGACACGGCCAGAAAGTCGAGCATCACCGGATTGGCCTTGTGGCGGATGGCGGCCAGGATCGAGGTCACTGTCTTCTGTAGCGGTACGAAGCCGGCGGAGGCGCCGCCGACCGGCGACAGATATTTCGGTAGGCCATTGCGGCCCGAACCGGTGAGCTGGATGAAGCGCGCGGCACTGGCCGCGGCACATTGGGCGATCGCCAGGCCGAGCGTCTCAAAGGCGAGCGCCAGTGCGGCGGTGTGGAAATTGCCGGTCGACAGTACCAGTTCATCATCGCCCAGCACCAGCGGGTTGTCGGCGGCGGCGTTGAGCTCGATCTCGACAGCCTGTCTCGCCTGGCCGATCGCCTCGATCAGTGCGCCATGGACCGACGGCATGCAGCGGATCGACAGCGGGTCCTGCAAGGTGGTCGGTGCCGGCGCGTCGTCTCGGACGAGCAGATTGTGCAGCACCTTGGCTGCTTCCTGCTGGCCGGCTGCCGGGCGCGCCATATGCAGGCGCGGGTCGAGGATGGTGCGGTTGGCACCAAAACCTTCCATGGTCAAAGCCCCGGCATGCTGTTGCTGGGCCAGGGCAGTGAGGGCATCCGTCACCGCAAGTGCGCCGCTGCCGGCGGAAACCGCCGATGCGTTGATCAGCGATAGCCCGTCCTTGGGCGCCAGGCTGATCGGGGCGAGGCGCGCCATCATCAGCGCCTTGGCCGCCGGTATGCGACGGCCCTGATAGTCGGCTTCGCCTTCGCCGGTGAGCATGCGGGCGAGTGCCGTCATCAGCACCAGGTCGCCGGCTCCGATCGAACCGAGCGAGGGCATGACGGGATGGACGCCGGCATTGAGCGCGTCGAGCAAAGCAACGAAGACGGAAGACGAAAGGCCGGATCCGCCAACCGACAGCATCGCTGCACGCGCGGCCATGCTTGCCCGCACGGCATCGACCGGCAATCCTTCGCCGACGGCGCCGCTGCGTCCCTCCAGCAACTGGCGCTGGAAGGCTCCGGCATCGCCCTCTACAGCAGTGCCGAGATTGGCGCCGAGCCCGGTGTTCAAGCCATAGATCTGCTGGCCGGACGCTGCAGCCTGGTCGAGCACTCTTCGTGCCTTCTCCAGCCTGCCGATGACATCGGGTCCGATCTCCACCTTGCGCCCATCGCGGGCGACCGCAGCGACATCGCCGACGCCGACGCCGGTTCCGGTGAGGACGAGCGCGCTCATGCGAAGCGCAGTCTCTGGCCGATGCCTTGCGCCTGCGCCTTGGCCAGCATCGCCTTGCCCAACGCGATATCAGACAGCGACAGGCCACGATGCCAGAACAGGATCGTTTCGTCGTCGCTTTCGCGCCCGACTTTCAGGCCGGCGGCGATCTGGCCGAGTTCGGCATGCAGCGTCTTCTCGCTCAGCCGCCCGGTCTCGACATGGGCGCGTAGCGAGCCGAACTTGCCGCCCTTGCACTGGCCCCAATCGTCGACGACCATTTTCTGCATGATGTCGGTCAACGACAGTTCCACCGCGCTCATCGTGCCATAGGGCACGACCAGCGCGCCGGGCTTGATCCATTCGGTCTTCAGCAACGGCTGCGGCTCCGGCAGCCGCGAGGCCTCGACGACGATGTCGGCGCCCTCGATGCAGCTTTTCCAGTCGGCCACCGCTGTGACCGTCTTGCCGAGATCGGCTGAGAGTTCGGCGGCAAAACCGTCGCGGCTTTCCGGGCGGCGCGAATGGACGCGAATCTCGTCGAAGTCGAAGAGATGGTCGAGCAGGCGCACATTCCAGTAGGCGGTGCCGCGCGCGCCGATATGGGCCAGCACCTTGGAATTCCTGCGCGCCAGATGCCTGGCGCCGATGGCGGTGACGGCGCCGGTTCGCATGTCGGTGATGACGGTGGCGTCGAGGATGGCGCGCGGCGCGCCGGTGCGCGGGTCGAACAGGTTGAGGATGCCGAATTCGGAAGGCAGGCCATGCAGGTAATTGTCGACATAGTCGCCGACGATCTTGACGCCGGCCGTGTCGAGCGGCGCGACGTAGCCGCGCAACACGTTGAAATGGCCGTGGAAGGACGGGTCCGGCTCGAGATGGACGCGCGGTTCGATCACCGTCTGGCCCTTGCCTTGCGCCACCAGGCCAGCCTCGACGGCGGCGATGATTTCGCCATCGGTCATGGCAAGGGCATCGATGTCGAGGGCATTGAGGTAGTCGATGTAGATGGGCTTCATGTTACGCGTATACTCTCCTTGACGGCCCCATCCATTCCATAGCAGGCCATGGCGGCACACGAAAGTTTGTTGCGACGTCTCTGGACGTCGCCGGGGAGATGCTGTTCAAACCGGTTCCGTCATGACTGCCATTCCCGAGATCGCAACCTTGTCCGAAACGGCCACCCATGCGCGGCGCGTGGCGTTGATCGTCGCCATCGCCTTTTTCATGCAGTTGCTGGATTCGACGATCATCTCGACATCGCTGCCGCAGATGGGCGCCTCCTTCGGCGTGTCGCCGGTGGCGATGAGCATCGGCATCACCGTTTACATGCTGACCATGGCGGTGTTCGTGCCGCTGTCGGGCTGGCTCGCCGACCGGTTCGGGGCGCGCAACATCTTCCTGCTGGCGATCGTCCTGTTCACCCTGGCTTCGCTCGCCTGCGGCCTCTCGCAAACCCTGACCCAGTTCGTCGCCGCACGTGTCGTGCAAGGGCTCGGCAGCGCGCTGATGACGCCGGTTGGGCGCATTCTCGTCCTGCGCAATGCGTCGAAATCCGAACTGCTCAACGCCACGGCGCTGATCACCTGGCCAGCACTGTTTGCGCCGGTGGTCGGGCCGGTGCTCGGCGGCTTCATCACCACCTATCTGTCCTGGCATTGGAATTTCTTCATCAACATCCCGCTCGGCGCGGTCGGGCTGGCGCTGGTCGCCCGTTTCATCCCAGGCGACCGCGAGGCCGACCCCAAGCCGCTCGACTGGCCCGGTTTTTTCCTGACATCGGCGGGACTTGCCTTGCTGCTCTACGGTCTCGAGCGTATCGCGCATCCCGAGGACGGCGTGCTGCCGACAGCGCTGCTGATCGTAGCCGGCATCGTCCTCGGCTGGCTGGCGGTGCGCCATCTCAGGCGCGCGCCGCATCCGCTGCTCGATCTCTCCTCGTTCAAGGTGCTGACCTTCGCCATCTCGACGCTTGCCGCCGGCACCATTTTCCGGGTGGCGATCAACGCCACGCCGTTCCTGCTGCCGCTGCTGTTCCAGGTTGGCTTCGGCCTTTCGCCTGTCGATGCCGGCTTGATGATCCTGGCCTATTTCCTTGGCAATCTCGGCATGAAGACGGTGACCACGCCGACGCTGCGCCGTTTCGGTTTCCGCTCGGTGATGGTCGTCAACGGCATCATCGCCTCGGCCTCGATCATGGCTTGCGGAGCGATCTCGCCGCAGACGCCGCAAGCGCTGGTGGTGGCGCTGATGCTGATTGCCGGCCTGTCGCGCTCGATGCAGTTCACCGCCCTTAACACGCTGGCCTTCGCCGACATCGATGCGTCGCAACGAAGCTCGGCGGCGACGCTGTCCTCGATGCTGCAGCAGGTGGCGATGCTGTTTGGCGTCGCGGTGGCGGCGGCGATCCTTAATCTGTCGCAGATCGTCAGGGATCGCCCCGCTCTCGATCTTGTGGATTTTCGAGTAGCCTTTCTGGTGATCGGCGCCATCGGGCTGGTGGCGGCGTTGCGTTTTCTCGTGCTCCCGCCAGGTGCGGGCGCTGAGGTTTCCGGGCACTCGCCGGGAAATTCAGATCGATTTTTCCGCCTGATGCGGAGATAAATTCCGTCCTGTCCCTTTGCCTTGGTGCAGCGCTTTCGCGTGCGGCCGCAATGGCGCAACCAATTGCCAAAAGCGCAGAGTTTTCCGCGCATTGCGCCAGCTTCGGCAATCGATGCGTCCACTCGATAAATATCGCAGCCGGCCTGGGTTCCGGGCGCGGATTCATTTGACGAACCGGCGTTGGGCCGATTAGCGTTCTTTCCCAGGGATGGCAGCGCTGCCATCGGGGCAAACGCAGACATGAACACCATCGGCTGGCCAAATTTCAGGAGCCTGAACCAGGAAGGCATTGTCTTTGCCATCGCCGTGGTGCTGTTCGTTGCAGCGGCTATAGGCCTGCCAGGTTTCATCGACCCCAACAATCTCGTCGCCATCGTCCGCTCCGTGTCGGTGCTGGGCATCCTTGCGCTCGGCATGGCCGTGGTCATCATCGGCCGCGGCATCGACCTCTCTGCCGTCGCGATCATGGCGATGTCGGTCGCCTGGTACCTGCAACTGCTGAATTCGGGGACGCCGGACGGGCTTGCCTTCGCCTATGTGCTGGCCGGTGTGCTGGCCATCGGCCTGCTCAATGGTTTTCTCGTCGCCTATGCCGACGTGCCGGCGATCTTCGTGACGCTGGCGACAGGCTCCTTCGTCTTCGGCTATGTACGCTCGCAACTGATCACGCAGGATGCCGTGCCGGTGCCGCAGGGCCATTGGGTCGAGTTGCTCGGTGGCCTGCGCTTCCTCGACATTCCCATCGAGGTTTTCGTCTTCGCAGGGCTGGCCTTCCTGTTCTTCCTGTTCCTGCGCTACACCAAATGGGGCCGCTATATCTATTTCGCCGGCGATAATCCGGTGGCCGCCCGCAACATCGGCATGCCGGTGCGGCCGATGCTGGTGCTGCGCTATGTGCTTTCCGCCTTCGTCGCACTGGTCGCCGGCCTGCTGACGGCGGCCAGCCTGCATTCGATCAATACCCGCGTCGTCAATTCGACGCTGCTCTACGATATCGTGCTGGTGGCGGTTATCGGCGGCATCGGCCTGTCCGGCGGGCGCGGCGGGGTGCGCAACGTGCTGGTCGGTGCGGCACTGATCGGCATCCTGCTCAACGCCATGACCATCATCGACATTCCGCTGCTCTACCAGAACCTGATCAAGGCAGCGATCCTGCTCGGCGCCATCATCGTCGACGGCATCATCAATCCACGTGACGAGCAGACCGCCCAGCAGGGCGACATTTAGACCTGAACTGCGGCGGACGGTTGGGGCCGGCCGCTGATAACAACGACCAAAGCAAAAGGATCCGACATGAAACTGATCAAGACACTCATGGCCGCCGCCACGGCGCTCGCTGTCACCGCCTTCGTGGCGCCAACCTTCGCCGCCGACGATCCGGGGCCGGCTGCGTACGCGCAGGCGCTCAAGGGCAAGCGCGTCATGCTGGTGCCGCTGGCAATGGGCTTCGACCTAGCGCAGGGCTGGGCGCACTATCTGAAGACCGAAGTCGAGGCCTGGGGCGGCGTGTTCGAGACGCGCGACCCGAACTGGGTCGTCGATGCCGGCGCGCAGGCGATCACGGACGCCATCTCCTCGGACACCAGGCCGGATGTGCTGATCATCCACGCGCCGGACCTCAACTCCTATTCCAAGCTGATGAAGAAGGCACAGGCCGCCGGCACCTATGTCATCCTGGTCGACAATCCCGCCAACTTCCCGGCCGACGCCTTTATCGGCAGTGATTGGGACCGGCTTGGCCAGCTCGAGGCCGAAGCGGCGATCAAGGGCTGCGGCCCGAACTCGTCGAAGAAGATCGGCCTTGTGCAGGGTGACCAGGCGAACTCCTCCAGCCTCTATCAGTATGCCGGCATCATGAAGGTGCTGGACAAGAATCCCGACTTCAAGGTGGTGGCCAAGCCCGATTCCAACTGGGATGCGACGACCTCGCGCAACGTGACGACGACGATGCTGCAGCAGAACCCGGATATCTGCTCGATCATCGATTTCTGGGATGGCGACGCCACCGGCGCGTCCGCCGCGATCCGCGATGCCAAACTCGACGGCAAGGTGTTCCTGGTCACCACCGGCGGCGGCGAGAAGGCGGCCGATTGCGACAAGCTGGTCGACGGCACCTATGGCGCTGTGGTGATGACCGATCTTGCTCGCCAGTCGGGCGACATGAACGCCATCATCAAGTTCCTGCTGCAGAGCGGCCAGCCGGCCGGCACCTCGCACACCTACATCTACACGCTGGAGAAGGCGACGACCAAGGCCGACCTCAAGCCCGACAGCTGCTGGGACCTGAAGGCGCTGCAGGCACAAGCGGCGGCGGCAAAGTAAGCCGCACCTTTTCGACTGAAGTACAAGCGAGGTGACCGGAAGGATCCGGTCACCTCGTCCCCTCATGGAATAGCAGCAGCCGATGTCCTTTCGCGAACGCCTCCAGTCCTGGCGCTACAATCTCGTGCCCGACCATGTCGTCGGCGAGATACTGACCAAACGCTGGACCGACAACGCCATTCCGTTCCTGGCGCTGGTGGCGACATTGGCGACCTTCGGCTCGGTCATTCCCGGCTTCTTCAAGCTGACCGCTTTGCAGGAATCGACCCGCCAGCTCGGCGAGTTCTCGATGGTCGTCACCGGCATGACGGTGGTGATGCTGGGTGGCGGCATCGATCTGTCGGTCGGCTCGATCTTCGCGCTGTCGTGCTTTTCCGCCGTCTATGTCTTCTTCATCCTCGAACAGTCGATCTGGCTGGCGCTGGCCGCATCGCTCGCCACCGGCCTCATCTTCGGCGCCATCAACGGCTACCTCGTCGGTTATCTCCGCTTGCGCGCCTTCCTCACCACGCTGGTGACCTTCATCTTCGGCCGGGCGCTGTTCGACATCCTGGTCACCACCTATGCCGCCGATGTGCAGCTCTCGACCGCGACATCGGATGTGCTCGACTTCATCGGCGACAGCACCTTCTGGGGGCTGTCCGTCTCGGTGTGGCTGGCGATCATCCTGGCCATCGTCACCCATATCGCGCTGACGCGTTCGCGGCCCGGCTGGCACGTGCTGGCGGTCGGCGGCTCGAGGCGCTCGGCGCATAATGCCGGCATCCGCGTGCGTCGCACCGTGTTCATGACTTATGTCTTTTCCGGCTTCTGCGCCTCGATCGGCGGCTTCCTCATTGCTTGCCGGCTGAGCGGGGCAGGGCCGGGAACCGGCCTCAACCTCGAGATCATGGCGCTGACGGCGGCGGTGGTCGGCGGCGTCAGCCTCGGCGGTGGCCGAGGCTCGGTGATCAAGGGGCTGATGGGCGCCATCATCGTCTTGACCATGACCAATGGGCTGATCCGGCTGGGCTACGGCACCGGCACCAACCAGATGGTGCTCGGCATCATGTTGGCGGTGGCGGTGACCATCGACATCCGCTGGCTGAAGAACCGGCACAAGGTGCTGAATGAGGTCTATGTCGCGCCGGTCTATCTCAAGATGGGCGAGACACAGTCGGCCGCACTCGGCTCGGGCACGCCATACGAACTCGACAACAGGCTGTCGGCCGCAGAGCATATCGGGCTTGGCGAGCTGGAGGGGCCGGAAGACGTCATCCTCGACCGCGACGACAATCTCTATTGCGGCACGCGTCATGGCGAGATCGTCCGCTTCTTCGCGCCGGACTATGTCAGGTCGGAGGTGTTTGCCCACATCGGCGGTTTCCCGCTGGGGCTGGCCTTCGACAAATCAGGCAATCTGATCAGCTGCGTCGGCGCGATGGGGCTCTACTCCGTCTCGCCGGATCGTGAGGTCAAAAGACTGTCGGCCGAAACGTCGCGCTCGTTGACCTCGATCGTCGACGATGCACGGCTGCGTGACCCCAATGACTGCGACATCGCACCCGATGGGCGCATCTATTTCACCGACTCGACCAAGCGCTACGATGCGCATGACTGGGCGCTGGATTCGATCGAGAACCGCGCCACCGGCCGGCTGCTGGTCTACGACCCGAAGGACGGCTCGACGAAGACGTTGCTCGACGGCTATCGCTACACCAACGGTGTGTGCATGGCGCATGACGGCAAGTCGCTGTTCTTCGCCGAAAGCTGGGCCTGCCGCGTGCACCGCTATTGGCTGGAGGGGCCGAAGGCCGGCACCGCCGAATGCGTCATCCGCGACATGCCGGGCTATCCCGACAACATCAACCGCGCCTCCGACGGCAATTACTGGATGGCGTGGCTCGGCATGCGCACGCCGAGCTTCGACCTGTCGCTGCGCCATCCCGACATGCGCAAGCGCATGACGCGCCGGCTGCCGCAGGACGAATGGCTGTTCCCCAACATCAACACCGGCGGCGTGGTGAAATTCACAGAGAAGGGCGGCATCGTCGAGGCGATGGGCGACCTCACCGGCGGCGCGCACCCGATGGTCACCTCGATGCGCGAGCACAAGGGGTATCTGTTCGTCGGCGGCATCCTCAACAACCGCATCGGCCGCTACAAGATTGCAGGCGCCGACCCGAACTGGACCAGCCCCGCTTCCTATTGGGGAGCAAAGCCATGATCCTCGACCCGGTGCTCGACCTGTTCCGCGGCAAGGCGGTGACCATCCCGCCGCTCGACGGCGCTTTTCGCCCCAATACGCGGCTGGATGATGCGCCGGCTTTTGCCGAGCTGACGGAACCGGATAATCTGCTGGTTACCGGTGACAGGCTGCTGGTCTCCAGCGGCAACGCCATCCATTCGATTGCTGCTGGAGCGCAACCTGTCGTGGTCGAGACCTTTCCGTCTGCCGTCACCGCGCTGGCGCTGTCGCCATTGGGCGAACTGACGGTCGGGCTGGAAAGCGGCAAGTTGCTGATTGGCGGCAGCGACGTTTCACTGCCGGCCGGGATCAGCTGCATCACCGCACTAGCCTATGCGGATGACGGCACGCTGTGGCTGGCGAACGGCTCGGCCGAGCATGCGCCATCGCAATGGGCCGCCGATCTGATGAAGAAGGGCGCGTCCGGTTCGCTCTGGAAGCGAGACGCGGCAGGCGGTGATTTTCGCAAGCTTGCCGGCGACATTGCCTTTCCCTACGGGCTGCATCCTGTCGGCAAGGATGTGCTTGTCAGTGAAAGCTGGCGCCATCAGTTGGTGCGTTTCGGCGGCGCGACGGGCAGCCGTTCGACGGTTCTGACGCATCTGCCGGGATATCCCGCACGGCTGTCGCCGTCCGCCGATGGTGGGGCCTGGCTGACCTTGTTTGCGCCGCGCAACCGGCTGATCGAATTCGTGCTGCAGGAAACGCATTACCGGCAGGACATGCTGAGCCAAGTGCCGCCGGCCTACTGGATCGCGCCGGCACTGGCGTCCAGCCGCAGCTTCCTCGAGCCGCTGCAATGCGGCGGCATCCGCACCATGGGCATCCACAAGCCGTGGTCGCCGAGCCGCTCCTATGGGCTGGTGGTCAGGCTCGACCAGAAGATGCAGCCGCTGTTCAGCCTGCACAGCCGCGCCAACGGCACGCGTCATGGCATCTGCAGCGTTGCGGAAAAGGACGGCCGGCTGTTTGTCGCCTCCAGAGGCGGCGACTGCGTGCTGGCGATCGACCTCGCTTCGGGAGGTTTCTGATGGAACCGATCGTTCGGCTGGAAAACGTCACCAAGAATTATCGCGGCGTGCCCGCGGTGAAGAACGTCAGCTTCGAACTGCGCAAGGGCGAGATCCATGCGCTGCTCGGCGAGAACGGCGCGGGAAAATCGACGCTGACCAAGATCATCGCCGGTGTGGTCGATGCCACCTCGGGCAAGATGTTCCACAAGGGCCAGGAAATCGCCTACGCCTCGCCGCACGCAGCGCTTGAAGCCGGCATCGCGATGGTGTTCCAGGAGACCAGCCTGGTGCCGTCGATGACGGTGGCGCAGAACCTTTATCTCGGCACCGAAAAGTTCCTCAACCGGCTGCGCGGCACCTACATTTCAGCGCAGCAGTTCCTGCAGTCGCTGAATTTTCCGGTCGACCCCAACGCCATGGTGGCAACGTTGGGCGCCGCCAAGCGGCAGATGGTCGAGATCGCGCGCGCCGTCCACCACAATGCCGAGATCATCATCTTCGACGAGCCGACGGCGACGCTGACGCCGGAGGAGAAGCGGCACTTCTTCGCGCTGATCCGCCGGCTGAAGGCGGGCGGCGTCTCGATCGTCTTCATCAGCCATGCGCTGGAAGAGGCGCTCGATATCGCCGACCGCATCACCATCCTGCGCGACGGCGAGCTGGTCATTACCGACGACACATCCGCCTTCGACCGCGACAGGATCGTTTCCGCCATGGTCGGGCGCACGCTATCGGGACAGATCTACCGCCAGCGCGACGAAGCGAAGCTGCGCAAGGCGGGCAAGAAAGTGCTGTCGGTGCAGGACATTTCGATGAGCAATGTCGTGCGCAACACCTCTTTTTCGATCTTCGAGGGCCAGATCACCGGCGTGTTCGGGCTGATCGGCTCCGGCCGCACCGAGACATTCAAGATCGTCTCAGGCATCTACAAGCGGGATTTCCTGCGCGGCGGCGCGATTGAACTCGATGACAGACCGGTGCGCTATCTCGTGCCGAGCGAAGCGGTGGCCGACGGCATCGTCTATGTCACCGAGGACCGCAAGAGCGAAGGCATCTTCGAGACGATGGGCATTGCCGAAAACCTGTTCGGCGGACTGCTGGCGGCGGGTCGCGAAAAGGCCTGGGTGATCAACACGCAGGAGATGCGCGCGCTCTCGGCCGAATGGACGAAGACGCTGAACATCAAGGCAATCAACGACAATGCGCGCGTCGTCGAGCTGTCAGGCGGCAACCAGCAGAAGGTGGTGATCGGCAAGGGGCTGGTGCAGAAGCCGCGCATCGTCATCTTCGACGAGCCGACACGTGGCGTCGATGTCGGCGCGATCGCCGAGATCCACCAGATCATCAACCGGCTGGCCGATGAGGGGCTGGCCGTCGTCGTCATCTCGTCCTACCTGCCGGAGATCATGAACCTGTCCGACCGCATCCTGGTCTGCCGCCAGGGCCGCATCGTCGAGGAGTTTTCGCCGGCGGAGGCCACGGAGGAGAAGATCATGTACGCGGCCGTGCATTAGATTCAGGTGAGGCCGGCCTGCAAATGGCGGTTTCCTGCGCTTCCGGTGCTCACGTACGAAAAGTACGCTCCGCTCCGGTTCTCGGAACTCACCATTTTCGACTCGGCCTGACCTGAATCTAGACGCCGGCGCTGGAAAAGTGAATCGGACGAGTGGATTGGCCGCAATTGCTCAAGACCTGATTCAATTCACGCAACGATCCAACGAAGGAAAAACCCCATGGCCACCACAAAACTCCTCAGCGATGCCGAGGTCGAAAAGATTCCCGCCGTGAAAGCCGTGTTCGACGACATCCGCGCGACGCGCAAATCCGATTTCGTCAACAATTTCTGGCGCGGGCTGGCCAATGATCCTTCGGCGCTGAAGCGGATCTGGGAACAGTTGAAGGTGGTGATGGTCGCCGACAGCGCCATCGATCCGCTGACCAAGGAGATGATCTACATCGCGGTGTCGACCGCCAATGGCTGCTCCTACTGCGTCCACTCGCACACGGCTGCAGCCCGCGCCAAGGGCATGACCGATGCGCAGCATGGCGAACTGGTGTCGATCATCGGGCTCGCCGGCCAGACCAACCATCTGGTGACGGCGATGCAGATTTCAGTCGATCCGCAGTTCGAGGTGAAGTGAGGCGTCACACTGGCCGGTAAACCTTCTCCGCCGTGTTCCAGAAGATATCCGCCTCGGCCACCGCACCATGCTTGGCCACCGCGTCGCGGTGCGCCTTGATCAGCTCAGCGTGGCTGGTCCACAGCTTCTCGATCGGGAAGTTCGAGCCGAACATCAAATGGTCGGCACCCAGGATATCGATCGCGTTGTCTACGACATAGGCGATCAGCAGGGGATCGTTGCGGTGGACGAAGGTGCCGAGGCCCGACAGCTTGGCGTAAAGATTGGGCGCCGCCGACAGCGTTTGCAGGCCTGCCTTCCAGGCCTCGGTGGTTTCCGGTTCCATGCCGGTCAGCATGCCTGCATGGGTGAGGATGAAATTCGTTTCGGGGTTCTCGCCGACCAGCGTCAGGCCGTCCTTCATCTGGGCGGGGAAGAGCTGCAGGTCGAAGGACAGGCCATAATCCTTGAGCCGCGCCACATTGGCGCGCACTTTCGGGTCGATCACCTGATCGGCGAAGGCGGCGAAGCGGAAGGCCGGGGTCTCGTGCCAGTGCAACTGCATGCGCACGCCGCGCAGCAGCTTGTATTTCATCAAGCGATCGATCTGAGGCCTGATATCGTCGACGGTCATGTCGGTGTAGCCGACGATGGCATGCGGCCAGCCGGTTTCGTCGGACGTCTTCTGCAGGAAAGCGACTTCCTTCTCGAAATCCTCCTTGGCCCAGTTGGTCTGGACGTAGACGGCCTTCTCGACGCCTGAATCCCTCTGGTCTTCGAGAAATTCCTCGATCGGATAGTCGCGCCGGATCGGTTCGTAGGGGCCGAAGATGCGCGGCACCATCGGTCCGACCAGCCATGGCTGGTCCTGTTGGCGCCAGATGTGAAAATGTGCGTCGATGGTTTTCTGCATCATGAAACCCTCTTCCAGATTGTCGCCGCCGCCGGAGCAGGGCGGGCGAGCGACAGGATGAAATCGGTGAGACCGGCAAGCGACGAGCCGTCGACGAGATCGTCGAGGTCGGGCAGGATGGCGCGAAGTGCCGCCGTTGCCGGCCGGAAGCGCGGGTCGCCGGCCAAAGGTGTAGCCAGCGACAGCCGGAAGGCGCGGACGCTCAGCCGCCGCATGGCTGTCTCCAACTCGGCATGATCGCCGCGTTCCAGCGCGTCGGACAGGATGACGATAGCGGCACCGCGTGCAAAGGCTGAAAAGCGCGGCACCGATAGGAAGGCGAGCAGCGTCGGGCCCATGCGGGTGCCGCCGTCCCAATCGTCGACCTGGGCTGCGGCGCGGGCCAATGCCTGGTCGCGGTCGCGGATGCGCAATGCCGCGGTGATGCGGGTCAGCCGCGTGCCGAAGGTGAAGATTTCGGCGCGGTCCGCGCCTTGCACGGCGGCATGCGCCAGCTTCAGATAGTCCGCGGTGTGCAGCT
Source organism: Mesorhizobium sp. M7A.F.Ca.US.005.03.1.1 (assembly GCF_003997975.1). NCBI lineage: Bacteria > Pseudomonadati > Pseudomonadota > Alphaproteobacteria > Hyphomicrobiales > Phyllobacteriaceae > Mesorhizobium > Mesorhizobium sp. M7A.F.Ca.US.005.03.1.1. The sequence continues at coordinate 6,002 of NZ_RZRO01000040.1, read as the reverse complement.
TCATCGAGCCGGAAACGTCGATCAGGAGCAGCAGCTTGCGCGGCACGGTCTGGCGGCGGCGCAGCAGCGGCGAGGGTACGTCGCCATCGGCGCTGACGATTTCCCGCAGCGACCGGCGCAGATCGAGCTTGCCGCGCGAATGCGTGCGCACGGTGCGGAACGAGCGGCGGACGGGCAAGGCTGAAGCGAGCCTGCGGCGGAAAGCGGCAAGGTTGTCGTCGTCGCGCTTGAAATCGCGGGTACTCAGTTGTTCGGCTCCGGAAGAGAGTTTGCCACCTTCCTGATGGCTGATGACCTCGATCTCTTCCTGGCTCGCACCGCCATCATCCTTGATGCGGGTTTCCTCGTCGGCGTCGCCTTCGACTATGGCAGATGTGTTGCCATAGAAATGGCTCTGGAAATGCGCTTCGAATTCGTCGCGGCGGTCGGGCGGCGGCGCCAGGGTGGCGAGGGCCGCCTCGCGGATGTCGGCCATCGAGCGTGGACCGAGCAACGTCACCGCCTGCATGAAACAGGAGACTTGCTCGGGGGCTATGGCAAAGCCGTAGCGGCGCAAGAGCCTGGCAAAACCCAGGAATGGGGAGGCGGCGCGGGGGAGGCTTGTTTCCCGCATCATTCTGTGTCGCCCCCCTCTGTCCTGCCGGACATCTCCCCCTCAAGGGGGGAGATTGGCAGCTTCGGCGCTTCGCTCTGTTCGGCGACGTCAGCGATTAGCGAAAGCGGGGATGACATCCGATCTCCCCCCTTGAGGGGGAGATGTCCGGCAGGACAGAGGGGGGCGCTGTCCCGCCAGCCTTGCGAAATGACCTCCCGCGTCACGCCAGTGCCTCCTCGACGATCCGTCCAAGCTCCGGCGCAATGTAGGAAAGGTCTTCCTCGTCCTTGATCAGCACGCCGATGGCGCGGCGGAAGGCTTCCGGCCACGGGCTGCCGCCCTTCTCCAGGATGGTCGCGGCATTGGCCCATTCGACGGCCTCGGCAATACCCGGCGGCTTGGCCAGCGGCCGGGCACGGATGGTCTGCACGGCCGCCGCCACTGCGCGCGCCGTTGCTTGCGCCACATCGCCGGCGCGCAGCATGATGATGGCGGCCTCGCGCTCGGCGTCGGGATAGCCGATCCAGTGGTAGACACAGCGGCGGCGCAGCGCCTCGGCAAGCTCGCGGGTGCGGTTCGAGGTCAGGATGACGATCGGCTGTGCCGTGGCGCGGATTGTGCCGCGTTCGGGAATGCTGATCTGGAAATCGGAGAGGAATTCCAGAAGCAGCGCCTCGAATTCATGGTCCGAGCGGTCGATCTCATCGACCAGCAGCACCCGCTGCTCCGGCGCCTTCAGCACCTGCAGCAGCGGCCGGGCGATCAGGAAACGGTCTTCGTAGATGTCGATCTCATGCTCGCCGGCGTGGCGAATGGCGAGCAGCTGGCGTTGATAATTCCATTCGTAGAGCGCATGCGCAGCGTCGATGCCTTCATAGCATTGCAGCCGCACCAGATCGCGGCCGAGCAGCGCGGCGATCGCCTTGGCCGCTTCCGTCTTGCCGACGCCTGGTGCGCCTTCGAGCAGCAGCGGCTTCCCCAGCCGGATCGCCAGGAAGATCGCGGTCGCAAGACTGTCGTCGGCCAGATAGCGCGAGGCGGCAAGATGCTGCGCCACCGCCTCCGGTGAGATTGCGACAGTCTCGGCGCTTGTCCCGTTCATTCCAGCCTCAGTTCGCCGCTTGCGCCTTCAGCGCGCGCAGGACGCGCTCCGGCGTGATCGGCAGTGTGTCGATGCGCACGCCGACGGCGTCGAAGACGGCATTGGCGACCGCCGGGATCTGCGGGTTGGCGCACATTTCGCCCGGCCCCTTGGCGCCGTATGGCCCGTCCGCCGATGGCCGCTCCAGCACGATGATCTCGGTCTCGGCGAGGTCGCCGGGGCCGGGCATCAGATACTGGTTGAAGTCGGTGCCGCCATGGTCGCGGTTGGGATAATAGGGCTCGGTCGTCTCGTAGAGCGCGTGGCTGATGCCCATCCACGAACCGCCGACCAGTTGCTGTTCGACCATTTTCGGGTTCAGCGCGCGGCCGATCTCGAAGACGTTCTTCACAGTCAGCACGGTGACCTCGCCGGTCTCGTCGTCGACCTCGACCTCGGCCACGGTGCAGGCATGCGCGTAGCAGGTCGACGGCTTCATCGCGCCGGTCTCTTTCTCCGGATAGGAGCGCGGAATCAGGAACATGCCGCGGCCCGAGATCGAGCGGCCGCGCTTGAAATGCGCCGACAGCGCGACATCGAAGATCGAGATCGATTTTTGCGGGGCGCCCTTGACCAGGATGTTGCCCTGGCCGTCTGTCTCGAGGTCGGAGGCGTTCACCTCCAGTTCCTCGGCGGCCACTTCCAGCATCACCTGCCGCGCTTCCCTTGCCGCCTGGATGACGGCGTTGCCGGCGCGGTGCGTGCCGCGCGAGGCGAAGGTGCCCATGCAGTGCGGGCCGGTGTCGGTGTCGGCGGTGTCGACGACGACGCGGTCTGTCGGCACGCCGATGGTCTCGGCGCAGATCTGCGCCATGATCTGCTTCATGCCCTGCCCGAGATCGACCGATGACAGCGTCACCATGAAATTGCCTGTCGGCGTCGAGTGCACCAGTGCCTGTGTCGGGTCGCCGCCGAGGTTCATGCCGGTGGGATAGTTGATCGCGGCAACGCCGCGTCCGCGCCTGATCGCCATCTCAAGCTCCCTTCACGTAGGAGGACATCGCCAGGTACTTTTCCGCCACCGGCCAGTTGGCGGCGCGCGAAGCTTCCTGCATGCATTCGATCAGTGCGGCGCCCTCTGTCGGCTGGCGGTGCGCTTTCATATCATCGTCGCGATAGGCGTTGATGAAGCGGAATTCGAGCGGATCCATGCCGATCAGCCGCGCCAGCTTGTCCGTCTGCACCTCCAGCGCGAAATCGCCGATGGTGACGCCGAAGCCGCGCATGGCCGACGACGGCGTGCGGTTGGTGTAGACGCAGTAGGTGTCGATCCAGACGTTCGGAATAGTGTAGGGGCCGGGATAATGCCCCGCGCCCTTCTGCGCGCCATAGGGCGAGTGGCGCGAATAGGCGCCGGCATCGGTGTATCCGGTGACCTTGCGCGCGACGATGCGGCCATCTTTCATGACGCCGTCCTTGATGACGACCTTTTCAGCGGCGCGCGGCGACGAGATCTGCATCTCCTCCTCGCGGCTGTAGATAAAACAGACTGGTCGTCCTGTTAGTTTTGCGCCGAGGATGGCGATCGGCTCGACGATGACGTCGACCTTGCCGCCAAAACCGCCGCCGACTGTGCCGCCGACGAAATGCAATTTGCTGCCCGGCATCTGCAGGATGATCGAGGTGTTGTCGAGCGTGAAGAACATCGCCTGCGTGTTGGTGTAGCAGGTGAAGCGGTCATTGCCCTCGGGCGCCACCACGCAGCCGGTGGTCTCGGTCGGCGCGTGCTCGATCGGCGAAGACTGGTAGCTCTGCTCCAGTATGTGGTCGGCGCCGGCGAAGCCCGCCTCGACATCGCCGAAGCGCACCTTACGGCACTCGCCGCTATCATAGAGGTAATAATTCTGGCCGTGATATTCGTTGACCAGCGGCGCGTCGGGTTTCAGCGCCTCTTCCATGTCGAAGACGGCCGGCAGCACCTCATAGTCGACCTTGACCTTGGCTGCGGCCTCTTGTGCCGCGCGCTCGGTTTCGGCCAGCACCGCCACCACGGCCTCGCCCTTCCAGCGCACCTTGCCGTCGGCAAGCACCGTCTCGTCCTCCGGCCCGATCTGGATCAGGATCAGGATGGTGTAGACATTGTGCGGCACATCCTTGGCGGTCAGAATTTTCACCACGCCTGGATGTTTCTCCGCCTCGGAGGTGTCGATCGAGCGGATGCGGGCATGGTGATGCGGGCTGCGCACCATCTTCAGGTGCAGCATGCCGGGAAAGTTGCGGTCGGCGAAAAAGGCGGTCTTGCCGGTGACATGGCCGGGTGAATCCGAGCGCGGCCGCGGCTGGCCGATCTCGTGCAGATCATCCTTGCGGACATCGGCGAAGTAGCTCTTGCGCAGTTCCATTTTTTGTAACCTCAAGCCGCGTTCTGAGAGTTGGACCGCGCGGCGGTGAGCACCGCCTGGATGATCGGCTCGTAGCCGGTGCAGCGGCAGATGTTGCCCGACAGCGCCTCGACCACCTCGTCGCGGCTGGGATTGGGCGTGTGGTCGAGCAGCGCCTTGGCCGCCATGATCATGCCCGGCGTGCAGAAGCCGCATTGCGTGGCGAACGTGTCGAGGAAGGCGCGCTGCAACGGGTGCAGCACGCCGCCTTCCGCAAGACCGGATGTCGTGGTGATGGTTGCACCATTGCAGGTCTCGGCCAGCGTCAGGCAGGAGAGCCGGAGTTCGCCGTCGATGATGACCGAACAGGCACCACAAGTGCCCTGATGACAGCCGCCCTTCGGCGAGGTGTCACCGATCTTGTCGCGCAGCGCCTGAAGCAGCGTCGTGCCGCTGTCGATGAATTCGGCCTTTTCCGAGCCGTTGAGCGTGAATTGAACCGGAACCTTTGCCATGTTTTCCTCCCAGCGCGCCTGCCCGAACCAGCGGACAGACGCGCGCCCCCGAACAAATATTATGCGAGCAGCAACCGCCCGAGATGAACCGGCAGGACTTCGGCGCGATACCAGGCGCTGGCGATCGGGTCGGTGATGGGCGAGGTGCCATCACCGGCCGCGGCCAAGGCCGGCGCGATACCGTCAGCGGTCAGCGTTCGGCCGATCAGCGCTTTTTCCGCCGCCCTGGCGCGCATGGGCCGATCCGCCATGCAGCCGAGCGCGATCCGCGCCGAGGTCACGGAGCCATCCGACGACAGTTCCAGAGCACCGGCTATGCTGAGCACGGAGACGCCCTTGGGCTTTACCCTCGACACTTTCAGGAAGCGGAAACTGTCGGCCTTCGGAAGCGTGAAGCTCACGGAAGTGACGACGACGCGGCTGCCGCCCCGATTGGCCAGAAAAGTCTCGATCGGCGTTTCACCGTCATCGGTGCTGACCGTCGCATCGAGCGCCAGCAGGGCAACAGCGAAATCGCCATACGGGCTCGGGGCAAAAAGATTGCCGCCGACGGTCGCCATGTTGCGGATGGCCGGGCCTCCGACGGCACGGGCGGCCTTGGCGAGCGTGCCAAGCTCCGGATGGTCGGCGATCGCCGCCATCGTCACCGAAGCGCCGATGCGGACTTTATCGCCGGCAACGGCGATGGTGGACAAAGACGGCTCGGTCGACCTGACAAGGCCGGAAACCGAAACGTCGCCTTCATTGGCCGCGCGGACAACCAGCGTGCCCCCGCCGAGATAGCGTGTGCCCTGGGCTTTCAGTGCCGCGCTAGCGTCCTTCACCGTTGCAAAAGTCTGCAGTGCCAGCGCCATGGTTGGCTCCTGTCAGCTCTGGCCGGCGAAATGGCTTTTCAGGGCGTTGAAGCCGCCCTGAAAGACATTGGCGCCCATGCCCTCGGCCAGCTTGTCTGCCTCCTCGGGCGCGGCGTCGAAGCTGGCGGTCCATTCGGCGTAGGTGCGGTCGCCATCGGTCACGCGCCGCAGCTGCAGGGTCGCCTTGTGGTTGGTCAGCGGCTGCGGCGTCTCGAGGATGGAGTAGCTGACCAGGTAATTCTGATCGGAGAAGTCGAGCAGCTTTTCGCGCAGGCGGGTGCCGCTGGCGAGCTGGAAATTGCGCACGCAGCCGATCGTGGTGGCATCCTTGCCGTCTTCAATGTGGCTTTCCACCATGCGCGGATGCCAGTCCGGCAGCCCGTTGAAGTCGCGTATGCGCGCCCAGACCTTTTCGACCGGCGCGTCGATGACGCTGGAGATGGTGACTTTGGCCATTCAAAATGTTCCCTTGCAAAAGCGATCCGGTGCAAGGGTAGGGCGGCCATTTCAGCGACGCTTATCAATGCGTCTTGAGCGCCTATCAAGGAGTCTGAAAAAGGGCGGGGAGTCTGAAAA